>JAOTUO010000016.1 GCA_029863845.1 Myxococcales bacterium | reverse complement strand
AAGGCGGCGCAGCCGCCGCGCAGCGAGCCGCAGGCGAGCGAAGATCGAAAACGCAAGGCGGCGCAGCCGCCGCGCAGCGAGCCGCAGGCGAGCGAAGATCGAAAACGCAAGGCGGCGCAGCCGCCGCGCAGCGAGCCGCAGGCGAGCGAAGATCGAAAACGCAAGGCGGCGCAGCCGCCGCACCCGTCGTCGCGCTGCGCGCCGACATGGACGCGCTGCCGGTGACCGAGGCGCTCGACCTTCCCTTCGCGTCGAAGGTCCGCACCGAGCACCAGGGCCGCGAGGTCGGCGTGATGCACGCCTGCGGCCACGACGCGCACACGGCAATCCTTCTCGGCACCGCCGAGGTCCTCGCCGGCCTGCGCGAGCGGCTGGCTGGAACGGTCGTGTTCGTGTTCCAGCCCGCCGAAGAGCGGCCCCCGCCGGGCGAAGAAGGCGGGGCGAAGCTCATGATCGGGGAGGGGGTCCTCGACGACCCGAGACCCGACGCGATCTTTGCCCTGCACGCCGTGCCGCAGCACCCGGCCGGCACGCTGGCCTACCGCCCCGGCGCTGCGATGGCGAGCTCCGATCGCATGCGCGTCACGGTCACGGGCCGGCAGACCCACGCCGCCTACCCCTGGCTCGGCGTCGATTCCATCGCCGCCGCATCGCGTCTGGTGCTGGCGCTGCAGGCCATTCCGGGCCGCGAGGTGGACGCGCGCATCCCCGCGGTCGTCTCGATCGGTTCGATCCACGGCGGCCTGCGCCACAACATCATCCCCCAGGAGGTCGAGCTCACCGGCACGATCCGCTCGCTCGACCCGGCGCAGCGCGAGGCGCTCCACGCGCGCGTGCAGCGCGTCGCTCGGGGGATCGCCGACAGCGCCGGCGCGAGCGTGCGCGTCGAGATCGAGACGGAGCGCGGCTACCCGGTGACCGTCAACGACCCCGAGCTCGGGCGACGCATGCGGCCGACGCTCGAGCGCGTGGCCGGCGCCGAGAACGTCGTCACCCCGCTGCCGCGAACCGGCTCCGATGACTTCGGCCACTTCGCGCAGCGCGTTCCCGGCTTCTACTTCTGGCTCGGCGTGCGGCCGCAGGACGTGGCCGCGGCGGAGGCCGCCCCCAACCACTCGCCGCGTTTCTTCGTGGACGAGAGCGCGCTCGGGCTCGGGGTGCGGGCGATGGCGGCCCTGGCGATCGACTACCTGGCGCAGGCGGCGGCCCCGTCGCGCGGCGACGCCAACATCGAGTGATCTGCGCCGCGCTGCGGTGTTAGAATCGCAGGCCATGGCGCCCGTTTCCGGCCTTCGCGCGCCGCTTCAGGGCGAGCCGCTCTGGCCCGTCCTGGACGGGAGGCGCCCGGTCTTCCTGCTCGACGCCTCCAGCGGCCTCGAGGCCCGGATCCTCGAGGCCTGGATCGAGCGCAACCGGCCGCCGTCGGGCCGGCCGGGCGACTGCGAGACGATCCGCCTGCCCCCGAGCCGCCGCCCGCGACGCGCCTCGCTCGAGTCCCTCGACGCCTGTCTGGCCACGGGCAGCGATGTACTGCTCGCGCCGCTGCGCGTCGCCTGGCTGGCGAAGAAGCGGAACGGCCGGCGCGGGGTGCGGCTGGTGGACCTGTTCACCTTCGGCGACCCGCGCGACCCGGGTCCGCTGCGGCAGCGCTGGATCCTCCGCACCGAGCCGGATCGCTGCCGCATCGTGGCGGGCGAGCCCGCGCCGCTGTCGGAGCTGCGCGAGCGCTGGGGTCGCGCGGGCGGTGCGGACGCCGCCCAGACCCGGGGGCTCGCGGAGTTCGTGGCGCGGCAGGCGGCGCTGGCCCTCGAGCGCGCGGAGCGGCGGCTGCGGGGCAACCGCTACAAGGTTCCGCGGCTGGTCGAGAAGGACATCGTGGGCCAGCCCTCGTTCCGCGGCGGCCTGGCCACCCTGGCCCGCGAGCAGCGGCGGCCGTTGGCGCGCGTCGAGCGCGAGGCCTCACGCTACCTGCGCGAGATCGCCGCTACCCACAGCCCCTTCGTGATCGACATCGCCGCCCACCTGATCCACCGGCTCTACACGCAGGGCTACGGCGAGTCGCTCGAGTACGACCGCGCGGAGCTGGCGCGGATCAAGTCCCTCTCGGAGCACAACCCGGTGGTCTTCCTGCCGTCGCACAAGTCGAACCTCGACCACCTGGTGCTCCAGTACGCCCTCCACGAGCAGGGCCACCCGCCGAACCACACCGCCGGCGGCATCAACATGAACTTCTTCCCCGTCGGCCCCGTCATCCGGCGCAGCGGGGTCTTCTTCATCCGCCGCAGCTTCAAGGACAACCCCGTCTACAAATTCGTCCTGCACCATTACATCGACTTCTTGATCGAGAAGCGCTTCTCGCTGGAGTGGTACCAGGAAGGAGGCCGCTCCCGCGCCGGCAAGCTCCGGCCGCCGCGTCTCGGCCTGCTCGCCTACGTGGTCGACGCCTACGAGCGCGGCAAGAGCGACGACGTGATACTGATCCCCGTCGCGATCGCCTACGACCAGATCCAGGACGTGGGCGCCTACGCCGCCGAGCAGAGCGGCGCGCCCAAGGAGAGGGAGAGCTTCGGCTGGTTCGTGAGGATGGTGCGGCACCTGCGCCGCCGCTACGGGAACATTCACATCCGCTTCGGGGAGCCCCTCTCCCTCTCCAAGGCGCTCGGCTCCCCGAACCCCAACGTCCCGACCGACGACGACCAGCACAGCCTCGCGCTGCAGAAGCTCGCCTTCGAGGTGTCGGTGCGCATCAACCGCGTGACGCCCATCACGACGACTTCCCTCGTCACGCTCGCGCTGCTCGGCACGAGCGACCGCGCGCTCAGTGTCGAGGAGGCCGTCAAAGCGCTCCGCAACCTGGTCACCTACGTGCGCCGACGCCAGCTGCCCACGACCGGTGAGCTCGATCTCGACGAGGCCTCCGGTGTGCGCCGCGCGCTGGACGCCCTGGTCGAGAACGGCGTGGTCACGCGCTTCAGCGAGGGCCGCGAAGACGTCTACCGGATCGGACCCGACCAGCAGCTCGCCGCCGCCTACTACCGCAACACGATCATCCACTTCTTCGTGAAGGCGGCGATCGCCGAGCTGGCGCTGCTGCGCGCCGCCGAAGCGGACGTCTCCGATCCCGTCGGTGAGTTCTGGGAGGAGACGCTGCGGCTGCGCGACCTGCTCAAGTTCGAGTTCTTCTTCGAAGAGAAGGAGGTCTTTCGGGGCAAGCTCGTGCGCGAGCTTGCCCTGCACGACACCGACTGGGAGCGCTGCGTGGCGGAGGGCCCCGAGGCGATCCAGGCCCTGGTGCGCCGCATCCGACCCTTCAGCGCGCACCGCGTGCTGCGGCCCTTCCTCGACGCCTACCGGCTCGCGGGCGACCACCTCGAGAGCTGCGACCTCGAGGAGCCCCTCGACGCCAACCGCTGCGTGGACGCCAGCATGGCGCTCGGGCGCCAGTACCACCTGCAGCGCCGCATCGGCAGCACCGCCTCCGTCTCGCAGGTGCTGATCCGAACCGCGCTGCGCCTGGCGGACAACCGGGGACTGCTCGCGAGCGGCGAGCCGGACCTCGCGGAGCGCCGCTGCGCCTTCGCGCAGGAGATCCGCGCCGCCCTGCGCCGCGTCGACGCCATCGAGGCGCTGGCCGCCAGCCGCCGCGCGGGGCTGATCTGATGACGCGGCCAGGCGCGCTCCTCGCCGCCGGGGTCGGGCTCCTCGCCAGCGTACCTTCCGCCGGTCGAGGCCGTGGCGGACGCGCGGGCCGCCCCTTCTCGTTCCACAAAGCAGTCCGTTGACGAGGATGCCGGGGCCGAAGCCAATCCCGCAGCGAAATCAAGCGCAGCCATCATCGATTTCGCAAGGCGGCGCAGCCGCCGCGCAGTGAGCCGAAGGCGAACGAAGTGATCCCAAGGGGATGGCCGAGCCATTCGCGGAGGGATTGGCTTCGGCCCCGGCCCTCCCTAGGACTCAAAGAGCTTGACGACGGCGTTCCAGGTGTCGGGGACGGCCTGCAGCAGCACGAAACCCAGGCCGACCGGCACCGCGAAGCGGAGGAAGGTGCGCCAGAGGAAGAACCAGCGGATCCCCTCGGCGCCCGCCCGGACCTCGGCAATCGGGTCCTTCATCACCCAGCCGACGAAGAGCGCGAGCGCGAGCCCGCCGCCGAGCAGGAAGAGGTTGTTGGCGATCTGGTCGATCACCCCGAGGACCTCCGTGCTCCAGGCGGACGGGGCGCCGAGCACCGCGATCGCGATTCCCATCACCCAGGCCGCCCGGTGGCGGGACCAGCCCAGGCCGTCGATGGCGGAGGCGACCACGACCTCGAGCAGCGAGATCGCCGAGGTGAGCGCGCCGACGATCAGCGCCGCGAAGAACAGGATTCCGACGACGCGTCCGATCGCCCCCATCCCGGCGAAGGCGTGGGGCAGCGTGATGAAGAGCGCTCCGACCGTGCTCCCACCGACCTCGTCCGAGAGGCCGAGGGCGAAGATGAGCGGAAACACCACGAGCCCGGCGATGAAGGCGATCGCCATGTCCGCGCTCGCGATCACGACCGACTCGTTCGGCAGGTGATGGTCGCGGCCCAGATAGCTCGCGTACGTGAGCATGGCGCCCATCCCGAGGCTCAGGCTGAAGAAGGCCTGCCCGGTGGCGTCCTTGAGAACGCGCAGGGAGCGGATCTTCGAGAAGTCCGTGTCCAGGTAGTAGGCGTAGCCCTGCGTCGCGCCGTCGAGCGTCGCGGCGTAGAGGGCGAGGCCGCACACGATCAGGACGAGCGCCGGGATCAGCACGATGGCGCTGCGCTCGATGCCGGACTTGATGCCGCCGGCCACGATGGCGACGGTGACGGCCATGAACAGCAGGTGGAACGCGAACGCGTCCCAGCCGCTGGCGACGTCCTCGAAGCGGTCGGCGATCGTCGCGTCGAATCCCGAGAACAGGACGATTCCGGCGTAGCGAAGCGTCCAGCCCGCGATCACCGAGTAGTAGGACAGGATCAGGAAGCCGGCGGCCACGAACACGAAGCCGAGCGGCGTCCAGGCGCGCCCCCCGAAGTGCACCAGCGCGCGAATCGGGCTGCGCTGCGAGCCGCGCCCCACGACCAGCTCCGCCAGCAGGATCGGAAGTCCCACCAGCAGGGTCACGACCAGATACAACACCACGAAGGCGGCGCCCCCGTTCTCGGCCGTGAGGTAGGAGAAGCGCCACATGTTTCCGAGGCCAACGGCAGAGCCGACCGCAGCCATCACGAAGCCCGTGCGACTCGACCAGTGCTCGCGCGGTTTGATGGACATGACCCTCGCCTCTCGTTTCGGGTTGCGGGGGCGACCGACCGCGCGGGAGGGTGGCTGCCAGGGGAGGTCCGGATCGGCCGCGGCAGCATACAACGCCGGCCGCCGGGACGCCGCGCCCCTCGCTCGGCCGGCCGCCGGAAAGTGGTAGGATCGCCGCGCACGACGAGGAGGCGAAGATGGGAGCCGCCCGCTACGACTGGGACGACCTGCGTGAGCGCGGCCGCATCGGCAACACGCTCCCGGACGACACGGAGCTCGCGCTCACCCTCATCGACGAGAACATCCCGTACCCGCCTGCGGCGCCCGAGGCCGGCGCGCTCGCAGCCGGGGGCTAGGCCGCCGCGAGCCCGTTGCGCGCCGCGCGCACCAGACGTGCCCCGAGCCGGCGGCTCGCGACGGAGATCCGCCCCTGCCGCGTCGATCTCCACGTGGAGGTCGACCCGCAGCGCAGTCGCGTCTTCCGCGGCGAGGTCGCGATCGCGCTCCGGCTCGCGCGCCCGGCGCGCAGGGTCCGCCTGCACGCCGTCGATCTGCGCGTGACGCGCGCGCGCCTCGAGGTGGGCGCTCGGGTGCTGCGCGGCCGCCTCCACGCGCTTCCCGACGCCGAGATGATCGAGGTGCAGCTCGACGAGGCGCTGCCGCGGGGCGAGGCGACGCTGCGCCTCGCCTTCGCGGGCCGGCTGCGCCGGGACCTGTGCGGGCTCTACGGCGTGAGCGTCGGGGAGCAGCGTTACGCCTTCACCCAGCTCGAGGCGACCGACGCACGCAGGTTCTTCCCGTGCTTCGACGAACCGGCCATGAAGGCGCGCTTCCGGATCTCGGTCACGACCGCCGCCGCCAACACGGCCCTGTCGAACGCTCCCATCGCCCGGACCGAGCGGCACGTGGACGGACGCAAGACGATCGACTTCGCGGAGACTCCGCCGCTCTCGACCTACCTGGTGGCCCTCGCCGTGGGACGCCTGGAGGCCTCGAAACGCGCCCGCGTGGGCCCGACGGAAATCCGCGTCTGGCACACGCCGGGCAAGGGGAAGCTCACGGGCTTCGGACTCGAGGCCGCGCGCCAGTGCCTCGGTCGGCTCGAGAGCTACTTCGGCATTCCCTATCCGTACGCGAAGCTCGACCTCGTGGCGGTGCCCGACTTCGAGTTCGGCGCCATGGAGAACGCGGGCGCCGTCTTCTTCCGCGAGACCCTGCTGCTCGTCGACCCGGCGACGGTGACGCTGGCGGAGAAGAAGCGCGCCGCCGAGGTCATCGCCCACGAGCTCGCGCACATGTGGTATGGCGATCTGGTCACCATGGCCTGGTGGGACGACCTCTGGCTCAACGAGGCCTTCGCCACCTGGATGGCGTTCCAGATCGTGGACGACTGGAAGCCGGATTGGAAGCTGTGGCACGACTTCCAGCACGCCCGCGCGGCGGCCCTGGAGCTCGACGCCCTGCGCAACACCCACCCCATCTACTGCGAGGTGCGCACCCCGGCCGACGCGAACGAGAACTTCGACCTCATCACCTACGAGAAGGGGGCGTCGGTGGTGCGGATGCTCGAGCGCTACCTGGGGCCGGCCGCGTTCCGCCGCGGGGTGCGCGCCTACATCCGGCGGCACCGCGAGGCGAACGCGGTGGCCGCCGACCTCTGGCGGTCCCTCTCGGAGGCCTCGGGCGTCGCCGTGGAGCCGGTGGCGCGCGCGTGGATCGAGCGCGAGGGCTACCCGATCGTCGAGGTCCGGCGCGCGCGGGTGAAGGGACGCACCGAGCTCGAGCTCCGGCAGGAGCGCTTCACCCTGCAACGGCCGCGGCGACCACGGCGCACGCCGCCCTGGCCGATCCCCTGGGTCGGCCGGATCGGCCGCGGCCGCCGCGGGGGCGGCCGCCTCGAGCGGCAGCTGCTGACGCGCGCGCGCGAACGCATCGACCTGGGCCCGGCGCCGACGCGCTTCGTGTACGGCAACGCCGACGAGGGCGGCTTCTTCCGGCCCCTGCACGCTGCCGACGCGATGCGTGCTCTCACCACATCGCTTGCGTCCCTCGCCCCCGTCGAGCGCATGGGGCTCGTCGACCACCAGTGGGCGCTGGTGCGGGCGCGGCGCGCGCAGATCGGCAGCCTCCTCGACCTGGCCGAGGCCCTGACGGGCGAGGACGACCCCGACGTGCTCCAGACGCTCCTCCGGCCGCTCCGTTTCATCGCGCACTCGCTCATCCCGAACGCGGCACCCGAGTGCGAGGAGCCCTTTCGCGACTGGCTGGTCGCGAGCTTCGGCCCCGCCTTCGAGGGCCTCGGCTGGGATCCGGCTCCGAGGGAGCCCGGCGCCGTGCGCCTGCGGCGCGCCGCGCTGCTCTCGATCGTCGGCGCCGTGGCCGCTTCGGAGCCGGTGTTGAAGGCGGCGGCGCTCCGCTGCGATCGCTACCTCGGCCGTCGCGGCTCCCTCGACGTCAACCTCGCCGATGGCGTCGTCGCCCTCGCGGCGCGCGTGGGCGGGGAGCGGCGACACCGACGCTTCGCCGCCGAGATGGCCCGGGGGCGCTCGCCCCAGGAGCAGCGCCGCTTCCTGCTGGCGCTGGCTGACTTCCGGGAGCCGCGGCTCGTGGACCGGACGCTCGCAATGTCGCTCAGCCGCCGCGTCGCCACCCAGGACGTGGTCTTCCTGCTGGCCCGTCTGCTGGCGAACCCGGCTGCCGGCGAGCGGACCTGGGCCTTCGTCCGGACGCGCTGGCCGGCTCTGCGCCGCCGCATGCCCTCGTTGCTCGCGAGCCGGCTGATCGAGGCGACGGCCGGGCTGCTCGAGCCCGCGTACCGCCGCGAGGTGGCGGCCTTCTTTCGCACGCACCCGCTGCCGAGCGGCGAGCGCACGCTTCGCCAGACCCTCGAGCGCTTCGATTGGTATCGCGGCTTCCGCCGGGAGGCGGCCGCGGGCCTCACGGCGCGACTCGCGCCCTAGTCGAGCTGCTTCGGGGCCGTCACGATCGCGGCGGCGTCGTCGACGAAGCGCCGAACGTCGGGATCGAGGTCCTTGAACTCGATCGCGAATCCCTCCGGCGTGTGCCGGACGACCTGCCCGACCAGCTCGATCGGGTCCACGGGCTGGAGGAAGACGAAGAGCCGGACGTCGGATCCGAGCTCGGGTTGGACCTCCGACTTCTCCAGCATCGCGCCGGAGTACGAGATGTCGGTGAGAACGCCCACGCCGGAGGAGCAGAGCGTCTCGAACCGGGTCTTGATGCGCATGTCGCGGCGCTTGTTCTCGTCAAACCGCATGGATCCACCCCGGACGGTCCCCTCATTCATCGGTAACTCGCGCGCCCGGCCTTAGCGGGCCATCCTCTTGTGCCGCGACGGGCGGGGCGGCGAGACGCCGGCGCGGGTCCAACGGCGGGAGCAAGCTGCGGTGGCGAGCGGAGACCGGACGCGCCTCTTCTGGCTGGCGACGCTGGCCACGCCCCTCCTGCTGCTGGGCGCCTGCGAGGGCCTCGCGCGCCTCACGGCCGCCTCGCGCGCCGCGGACGACCCGATGCTCCATCTCGTCGGAACGCCGTCCTTCTTCGAGCCCGCGGAGATCGACGGACGGCCCCACGTCCGGGTCGCGCACGACGAGGTCTACTCGGGGCGAAACATCGTGTTCGCGACCAAGAAGGACCCGGGCTCGTTTCGCATCTTCTGCCTGGGCGGCTCGGCGAGCGCGGGCTGGCCGCACCCCCCGACCGAGATCTACAGCGCCTACCTCGAGCAGGCGCTGCGGCGAGCCTACCCGCAGCGACCGATCGAGGTCATCAACGTGAGCGCCCACGCCTACGCAGCCTACCGTGTGCGTCTCCTCTTCGACCGCGTGCTCGATTTCGAGCCCGACCTACTCGTCCTCTACACCGGGAACAACGAGTTCCTCGAGAAGCGGACGTACCTGCCCGCGCGCGAGCGCCTCGACCGCGTCCTCGCCGTCGCGAACCGATCGGCGGCCGTCCGGTGGCTGCGAAGCGCGTTCGTACGACTCTTCTTCCCGGACAACGCGCTCTCCGGAGCGCATCGCGATCACGTGGCGTACGAGCAGTGGTCCAAGGTGCAACGGATCGCGCTGGCGCTGCGCGCGGATCCGGCTCAGTTCGAGCAGGTGAAGGCGCACTACGAACGCAGCGTCGAGGCGATGGTCCGGAAGGCGGCCGCTCGGGGCGTCCCGGTGATCCTCGTCAGTGTGCCCGTGAACCTGCGCGACTGGCACCCCAACGTCTCGGTTCACGATCTCGCCGGCGAATCGCTCACGCGCTGGGAGACGGCCTTCCGCGACGGGCGGCGGGCGCTGCTCCAGGGCGATCCCGAGGCCGCGCAGGAGCGATTCGAGGAGGCGGTCGCGATGGCCCCGCAGCACGCCGAGTCCCACTTCCAGCGGGCGCGTTCGCTGGAGCGGACGGGGGATCCCCGGCGAGCCCTCGCCCACTACCGGCGTGCGAGCGATCTCGACCACAACCCCTTCCGCGCCCTTTCGGAGTTCAACGCCAGCCTGCGCGCGATCGCTGCCCGCTACCCGAACGCGTACCTCGCCGACGCGGAGGCCGCGTTCCAGAGCACGGGCGCGCCCGGCTTCGAACTGTTCCTGGATTACGTCCACCCGACGCGGGAGGGCAACCTGACGCTGGCGAGGACGGTGTTCGACGTGATTGCGACCCACGGATTTCCGGGCGGTTCGCCGCGCCGGCTCGACTTCGAAGCCGCGCCCTCGCCGGACTACGACGAGGCCCACGACCTGCGGCTGCAGCGGACCCTGCTCGTGCTCTTCGCGATGATGCACCAGTACGAGAGCCTGGTCGCCAAGGCCGAACCCTACACGGCGGCGCCGCCGGATCGCGCGCCGTTCATGCACCGGGTCTTCACGGTCTTCTCCGACACCGTCGAGCTGGATCGCCGGCGGGTGCTGGGTCTGCCCGTCGATCCCGCCGAAGCCGCCCGGGTCGAGGCGGAGCTCGCGAGCTTCTACCGCGAGCGCTTTCCGACCCCCGCCGAGCCCACACCGGACCCGCCCGGGAGCTGACCGCGCGCATCCCGGCCGCGCGCGCCGGCCCCGGCTTCCGCTCTACCGGGTCGGCGCGGGGTCACGACGCTATCGTCCGGCGCGATGGAAGGCCGTGCCGAGCGCTGACGATCTGCGCCACACCCTGAGCCGGATCGACGGCCGGGGCTACAAGGCGTACCAGGAGATCCGAGGCTCGTTCGAGTTCCCGCGCTTCCACCTCCACGTGGACCACGTCCAGGGCGACCCCTTCGCAACCCCGTCGAAGCTTCGCGTGCGCATGCCGATGCGCGAGGCCGGGCTGCCACCGCAGCTCTTCGAGGGCGCGGTCCGGCGCACGGCGTGCGAGGACTTCCTCGCCCGCTGCGCGCGGACCGGGTCGCAGCGCGGCGGCCGCCAGCGGCGCGGCAGCGGCAAGAGCGGAGTCATCGAGATCGACGCCGGCGGCCAGGAGGTGCTCGAGCGGACCGCAGCGGTGGTGACGCCCGACTGGGTGGAGGTGCGGCTCCAGCTCGGGCTGCCGGCGGACGGCCGGCGGGTGCTGGGCCGGGAGGCGGAAGCCCTGCTCTGCCACGAGCTCCCGCGCATCGCCGAAGCCGGCCTGTGCTGGTCGCAGCTGCCGCAGGACGAGGCGCGGCGTTTCGTCGAGTGCGTCGAGAACCAGGAGCACATCCGCGCGCGGCTCTCCGAGCTGGAGCTCGTCGCCTTCGTGGGCGACGGCGCCATCCTCCCGAGGGAGAGCGGCGCCAGCGATCGCCCCCTGAGCGGGCCGCAGGCGGTGCCCTTCCGATCGCCGGATCCGCTCCGCGTCACACTCCACCTCCCGAACCCGATCGAGGGGCCCGACGGTCCCCGCGACAGCATCACGGGAATGGGCATCCGCCGCGGCGTGACGCTGATCGTCGGCGGCGGCTACCACGGCAAGTCGACGCTGCTCCACGCGTTGGAGCGCGGCGTCTATCCGCACGTCCCGGGCGACGGACGCGAGTGGGTGGTCAGCGCGCCGGCGCTCGTCAAGATCCGCGCCGAGGACGGGCGCCGCGTCGAGCGGGTCGACATCAGCGCCTTCATCAGCGACCTGCCCCAGGGCCGCAGCACGACCGCCTTCTCGAGCAACGACGCCAGCGGCAGCACCAGCCAGGCCGCCAACATCGTCGAGTCGATCGAGGCGGGCGCCACGGGGCTGCTGCTCGACGAGGACACGTCGGCCACGAACTTCATGGTGCGCGACGCCCGCATGCAGGCTCTGGTGCACAAGGAGTTCGAGCCCATCACCCCCTTCCTGGAGCGCGTTCGCGAGCTCTACGACACGCTCGGGGTCTCGACGGTGCTGGTGATGGGCGGCTGTGGCGACTACTTCGACGCGGCGGACTGCGTGATCTCGATGCGCGAGTACCGACCCTGCGAGGTGACCGGGGAGGCGAAGCGGATCGCCGCCGAGCACGGCACCGGGCGCCAGACCGAGGCGCGGGCGCCGCTCGACCGCATCGCGCCGCGCATCCCGCTGGCGGAGAGCTTCGATCCCTCGCGCGGACGGCGCGGGGTGGCGATCGACGCCCGGGATCTCGACCGCATCCTGTTCGGGTCCGAAACCATCGACCTGCGCTGCGTCGAGCAGCTCGTGGACCGCAGCCAGACGCGCGCCGTCGGAAACGCCATCCATCTCGCCGCCCGGCGCTTCATGGACGGCCACGCGACGCTCCGCGAGGTGATCGAAGGCGTCGAGGCCTGCTTCGACGAGCGCGGCCTCGACGGGCTCGACCCCTTCCACCGGCCGGAGCAGCACCCGGGCAATCTGGCGCGTCCCCGCCGCTTCGAGATCGCGGCGGCGATCAACCGGCTCCGGAGCGTGCGCATGCGGCAGCCGGGACCGGCCTCGCCCGGGCGGACCTGAGCGCGGCCGGACGCCGCCCGCGCGCGCGGGAGACGGATCGGGCGCGCCGCGCGGGCGCGATCGACCCGCGCCCTCTATCGTGGAGGCGCCCATGAAGGCCGCACTTCGGATCGGCGTCGTGACGGCCGCCGGGCTCGCGCTCGGCGGGTGCCTCTTTCCGGAGACGCCGGTGCGCACGCGCGAGCGCCCCAACATCCTGCTCGTCGTCGCGGACGATCTCGGCTATAGCGACCTCGGCGCCTACGGCAGTGAGATCCCGACGCCCCGCCTCGATGCGCTGGCGGAGTCCGGGCTGCGCGCGACCGACTTCTACGTGTCGCCCCGGGGCGCGCCGTCGCGGGCGATGCTCCTCACCGGCGTGGACCACCACATCGCGGGTTTCGGAAACGTCGGTCGGAGGCTCGCGCCGAACCAGGAGGGGCGACCGGGCTACGAGGGTCGTCTGAACGGGCACGTCGTCACCGTGGCGTCCCTGCTGAAGGACGCCGGCTACCACACCTACATGGCGGGCAAGTGGGAGCTCGGGGAGGGCCCGCAGAGCCTGCCCGCGGCGCGCGGCTTCGAGCGGTGCTTCGCGCTTCACGACGGAGCCGCGAGCCACTGGGACGACATGAGCTCCGCGATCCCCGGCCGGCGGCGCGCCCGCTACACCGAGGACGGGCGCGACGTCGCCGAGCTGCCGACGGACTACTTCTCGACCCGCACCTTCACCGACTTCATCATCCGGCGCATCGAGGAGAACCGGGGCGACGGACGGCCCTTCTTCGCGTACCTCGCCTACCAGGCCCCGCACGGACCCCTCGCCGTGCCCGACGACTGGCGCGATCGATCGGCCGGCCGCTACGACCGGGGCTATGACGCGGTTCGCGGCCTGAGGCTCCTGCGCATGAAGCGCGCCGGGCTCCTGCCGCAGAGCGTGCACCCGTACCCGGGCATCCCCACCGTTCCCGCCTGGAAGGACCTCTCCGAAGACCAGAGGCGCGAGCAGGCCCGGAAGATGGAGCTCTACGCCGCGATGGTGGAGAACCTCGACTTCCACCTGGGCCGCCTCCTCGACCGCCTGCGGGCGATCGGCGAGTACGACGACACGCTGGTCGTCGTCCTCTCGGACAACGGCACGGAGCCCGGCGACCGCGGCCCCGCGGGCATGGATTCGCGGGACCGCGAGTGGTACGCCCAGCAGTTCCCGGACAGCGACTTCGGGAACTGGGGGCGCAAGGGCTCCTTCGTCGAGTACGGGCCGGCGTGGGCCCAGGTCGGCATGCTTCCCTTCCGCCTGTTCAAGGGAACGATGGCGGAGGGGGGCATCCGCTCGCCGCTGATCGTGAGCGGGCCAGGGGTCGCCGAGCGCGGGAAGCTCAGCCACGCGATCCTGCACGTGACGGATCTCACGCCGACCTTCCTCGCGCTCGCGCAGGTGTCGCACCCGACCACGTACCGCGGCCGCGCGGTCGCCCCGCTTCAGGGCGCGTCGCTGCTGCCGCTCCTCGCGGGCAAGCGGCGCGCGAAGGCTGGGCCGCACGCGTGGCTCGGCTTCGAGCTCGCGGGCGAGCGCGCCCTGCGCCGGGGCCCCTGGAAGCTGCTCTGGATGCCGCCGCCCTTCGGCGCGGGGACGTGGCGCCTCTACCGGCTCGACCGCGATCCCGCCGAGCTCTACGACCGCTCCGACCAGAAGCCCGCACTGCTGCGGGACCTCCTCGTCCTCTGGGAGGAGTACGCGAAGGCCAACGGCGTCGTCGTACCCGAGGGCCCTCAGAAGTCGAGCCCCAGCGCCATGTAGTACTTCAGGTCGTTCTTGGTGTCGCCGGGATCGATGTCCGTCTCGTACTCGTTCGAGAAGCCGATCTTGAGGTTCAGCGCGGGCTCCATGGCCAGCAGCATCGTCCACTCGCCGACCGTCAGGTTGCGAAACTCGCCCGAGGTCGGGAGGGCCTCGAGAAAGAACTGGTTCGAGAAGCTCAGCTTGTATTTCTTGGAGAAGTTCCACGCGTAGTCGAGGGCGAAGAGCGCCTCGCCCTTGCTCTGGTTCCGATCCCCGAACTCCCGCGTGTAGGTGACGCCGAGACGGGCGTCCAGCACGTGCGCGTTGTCCTCGCTTCGGATGAGGTTGTAGCCGGGCCCCGCGCTGAAGGTATTCCGGTACTTCCAGGATTCGAACTCGTCGAACTGGAACCGGTAGGTCGCAAAGGCGAACCACGGGGTGCCCGGCCGGATCCAGTCGCGGCGCAGGTCGACGGTCGCGTTGTTGTCGTTGTCGTCGTCGGACGTGTTGAAGTAGTAGCGCCCCGTGAGCAGCCAACGCGTGAACTCGTCCTCGAAATTGAAGTTGAACCCGGCCACGATGTTCGTCGAACTCGAGTCTCCGATCTCCCCGTTCCAGCCCAGGTTGATGTTGCGGTTCCAGCCCTCCATGAACGAGGTTCCGAAGAAACCGCGGGAAGGCGGCTTCCCGGTGTCGATCTCGAGCTGCTCGAGCGAGAGCCGGATCCGTCCCAGCTGTGGATGCTCGATCACCACGTGGTCCAGCGCCCACGCGACGATCTCGCCGTTGATCTCGTCCCCGTTGGCGAGCACCAGCGTGTCCGCTCGGGCGGTCGCACAGCACGCGCACAGCACCAGGACGATCGAAAGCCGATGCAGCATCTCCCCTCCACTCCTGTGGTCGCGCTCCATGGACCCCGGGGCGCTGTGGCGAATTGGGACGGCAGTATACCGGCGCCGGCGCCGAGACGGCCGCGATCCGAAGCCGCTTCAAGTCGCGCCGCAGAACCTCCGAGAAAGCATTCCGGAGGCTCGGAAGGAATTGCCGTCTCCCGCGCGCCGGCTCGTCGAGCAGAGTCCGGAGGAGTTTGCAGCCCGGCTGCGAGCAGCGGGCCGGCGACGCGCCTACGTCGTGCTCGACCCCGAATCCGGGACCTACCGTCCCTCGCACCCGATGCTGGCTGAGATGGCGGATTTCCTGCGCGAGGCCGCGGACTGCGACGCCCACGAGGCGCTGTTCTTCGAGGTGGGCCGGAAGACCGGCGCGCTCTTCGCAGCCCTCCTGCACAAGACGACGCGGGGGCAGGCGCAGGGAGGCCTGCGCCACTGGCCCTACGATCGCATGGAAGCCTTCGTCCGCGACGGGCTGCGGCTCGCGCGGAGCATGACGCGCAAGAGCGCGCTGGCCGGGCTGTGGTGGGGCGGAGGCAAGGGGCTGATCGCCCGGCAGCCGGGCGAAGCCTACCGCGACCCGGCGTATCGCAGGCGACTCTACCGGGAGTACGGGGCCTTCGTGAGCTCGCTGCGCGGCTGCTACATCACCGCGGAGGACGTGGGGACGACCCCCCTCGACATCGCCGAGGTGTTCCGCACCACCCGTTTCGCCACCAGCGTTCCGCAGGAGGTGGGCGGCGCCGGCAACCCGTCGCCGTGGACGGCGGCGGGCGTGGTCTGCGCCATGGAAGCGGCGCTCGCATTCCTCGGCCTCGGCCCGCTGGCGGGCAAGACGATCGCCATGCAGGGCACCGGCAACGTCGGCTCTGCGATGATTCCGATGCTGCTGGAGAAGGGCGTTGCGCACATCACGGCGGCCGAGATCTGCGCCGAACAGCGCGCTGCGCTGGAGAACGCGTTCGATGGCCACGCGGTCGAGATGCGCGCGGCGAACCCCGGAGACCGCGAGATCCTGGCTGAGCCCTGCGACATCCTCGCGCCCAATGCGCTCGGCGGCGTGCTCGACGCCAAGACCATTCCTTCGATTCGCGCCCGCATCGTCTGCGGCGCCGCTAACAATCCGCTCGCCGACGGCGCGCGGGGCGGCCGCGCCCTGGTCGAGCGCGGCATCACCTACGTGCCGGACTTCGTCGCCAACCGCATGGGCATCGTCGCCTGCGCCAACGAGCAGTACGGGTCCGTGGGCGACGACCCGACCGTCCGGCGCCACCTCGACCCCGCGTATCCCCTCGGCATCCACGCCATCGTGCTCCGGGCGCTCGAGTCGGCGCGGGCCTCGGACCGCACTCCGGTCGAGGCGGCGAACCGCCTGGCCGACGATCTCGCGGAGCAGCCGCACCCCATCTGGGGCCCGCGCGTTCGCGCCATCGTGACGTCGCTCGTGGCCGACGGCTGGGATACGGCGTAGCCGCGCGACCCGCAGCCCACGCGCGCGGCGGGCCGGGCTCCGCGCGGCCCGAGACCCGGACTAATCGACGCCGTAGGTGCGGACGAGCCAGCGGCGCAGGCGCTCGGCATCCTCGGCCGTCTCCCGCTGGCGGCGCGTGTCGGGTCGGTACAGCTTCACGGCGGCCTCGAGCAGCATCAGCGCCTCCACGTGGCGGGCGTCGGCCTGAAGCAGCATCGAGACGACCGCGAGCACGTCGGCGAGGTGCGTGTCCAAGAGCACCGCCTCGCGGGCCTCGTTCGCGGCCCGGTAGCGGGAGACACGGCGGGACGCGAGGGCCTCTTCCAGGCCGAGCCGCCGATAGGTCAGGTTCAGGGTGAGCGCGGCCTTGTAGGCCGCGATCGCCTGGGCCAGGTCGATCCGCGGCAGCACGTCGCGCGGCGGCCCGCCGCCCTGGAAGCTGCGCCCTCGCATGGCGCGCACGATCCGGTAGCTTGCACGATCGAGCTGCAACGACTCCCCCATCGGGTTCATGAGGGAGTCGACTTCGTCCACGACGTGCATGGCGCCGTAGAGGTGCAGGAGCTCGTGGGCGAACACCCGGATGTCCACGCTCCCGGGCTCGAGGCGCACCGTGAGGTCCCGTCCGAGAAAGGTGGCCAACCCCATCTTTCGCTCCCTTGCACGCTGCGGCGGTCGCCGGTCCGTGAACGCGGCGCGAATGCCCGGCTGCCGGTTCGTCTCCGCGACCCGGCGGAAGGCGGCGTCGATGGCGTCGAGGTCGTCCGAGGCGCCCTCCGATCGAAACGCACCGATCGACACCGGGACGAACCACGTGTCGAGGATGTCGGAGAGCGCGCCCGAGACGCCGGCGAGGAGCGAGCGCAGCCGGAAGCGCCAGCCGACGTGGGCGCGAATGCTCTCGTCGGCGTAGACGTGGACCGGGACCAGCCGGATGCCGGCCCAGGCGCCGTCGAGCCGCGCCAGCCGGCGCACCGCCACGAGCGCCGAGACGGGATCACGGTCGCCGATCCAGAGCGCCTTCTCGAGAACCCCGCGCGCCGCCTCCCGCTGGCCGGTGCGCTCCAGCACTTCGGCGGCGCCCACCAGCGCCCACGGGTCGTAGGGGTGCGCCTCGGCCAGGCGCAGCGTCTCCGCGGAAGACAGCGAGGCGCCGCGCGGCGCCGGCCCGGTCAGCTCCGCCAGGCGCGCGTGAACCTCGGGCCGCGCCGAACCGCGGGCGAGCGCCCGCCGGAGGTGCGCGAGCGCGGCCTCGCGATTGCCGTCCAGCCGCTCGACTTCGGCCCGCCCGAACAGCGCGTCGGCGTTCTCGGGATCGGCCGCCAGCACCGCGTCGAAGTGCTCGCGGGCCACAGCCCGGTCGCCCCGCGCCAGCGCCACGCGCCCCAGGCCGGCGCGGCCCCGGAACGAGCCGGGGTCGGCCTCGACGATGCGGCGAAAGCGCTGCTCCGCCTGGTCGAGGTCACCGCGCTCGAGCGCTTCGTCGGCCAGGCGCGCGAGCAGCGTGGCGGGAGACGGGCGCTCGGCGGCGGGCGGTCGGGGCTCCGGCGCCTTCGTCGCGCCGTCCGGCGACGCCGGGGCCTCGGGGGCTGGACCCGCGCAGGCGACGAACGCCGTGCACACGAGCAGCGCGTGGGCGGCGAGGCGAAGGCCGGGGGGTCGGCCGGCGGGCGGCCGCACCGGTAGACTGGGATCCGTGCGCGTCGGCCCTCGCTTCCGCATCGCGTTCTTCGCTCGGTCCTGCCTCGAGGTCGCACCGGACCTGGTGGGAGCCTACCTCGTCCACCGCCTCCCGGACGGAAACCGCCTCGCCGGCCGCATCGTCGAGGTCGAGGCCTATCTCGGCGACGGCAGCGATCCCGGCTCCCACTCCCACGGTGGCGAGACACCGCGCAACCGCGCGATGTTCGGTCCTCCGGGTCGCCTGTATGCGTACCGCAGCTACGGCGTGCACACCTGCGCCAACGTCGTTTGCGAGGCCTCGGGGCGCGGCGCGGCGGTGCTGCTGCGGAGCCTGGAGCCGCTCGCGGGCGAGGCCCGCATGCGGGCCCTCCGCGGCCTGCCGGGAGACGCGCCCGCGCGTGTGATCGCGAGCGGCCCGGGAAGACTCGCCCAGGCCCTCGCCCTGACGCTCGGCGACGACGGCCGCAGCCTGCTGCGGGGTCCGATCTCCCTGCGCCCCCCTCCCCCGGGCGAGGCCCGACCGGAAATCGGGACGAGCCGCCGCGTGGGAATCCAGCGCGGCGCCGAGCTTCCGTACCGCTTCTACGCGCGCGGCCATCCCTGCGTCAGCCACCCGCGACTCGGCGCGTAGACGCAAGGGGCCCCATGGTCGAAGTCCGTACCGAGCGTGAATTCGAGGTCGACGCGAAAGCGCTGTGGGCGATCCTCGCCGATTTCGGAGACATCCGCTGGATTCCCGGGATCGAGCAGGTGGAGCTGGAAGGGGAAGGCGTCGGCATGGTCCGGCACGTCACCGCCCCGGGGATGCCCCAGCTGCACGAACGCCTGGATGCGATCGATCACGCGACCATGACGCTCGACTACTCCCTGCCGGCCGTGGCGTACCTCCAGGTGCGGAACTACCGGGCGAGAGCCCGGGTCGTCGCGCTCGCCGCCGGGCGCTGCCGTCTGGTCTGGTCCTGCCGCGCGGAAGCGGACGCCGTGGACGAGGCGCAGGCGACCGCCAATACCGAAGCGTTCTATGCGATGGTCATGACCTGGATCCGCGACTTCCTGGATCGCTGAGGCACGGGGTTCCGAACCCGGCACCGGGCGGAAAGCGCGGCCCCGGCAAGTTCAGCGACCCAGCTTGAGGTGGAAGATGCCTCCGAAACCGGCGTAGATCGGGTCTCCATTCGGGAGCAGCTGGAGAGCCAGCATGATGGGGTTGAAGCGCTCGCTCCTGCCCAGAGCGTAGACGGCCCGGGTGGCTCCGCTGTCCCAGTCGATCGTCTCCATCACCCACTGGCCCTCCTTCGGGCCCACCACGTGCAGCTGCCGATTCTCCATGGCGACCACCGGAGTGCTGTTGGGGCTCGACACGTCGGCGCGAATCCAGGCCACTTCGAAGCGGCGGCTCTCCCGGTTCCACTGGAACTTCTGTACGCCGTAGGGAGTGCGGGCCGGGTCCATCATCTTGAGCTGCACCGGCATGCGCATCGCCTCGTCGGTCTTGACCTGGTTGTTCGCCAGCACAGCGCCGTACTCGAACACCGTAGCCGAGTTCTCGGAGTAGGAGTTGCTCGCGGCGAGGTCTCCGAAATCGACGGGCAGGATTCCGGCGATGCGCCGGCTCCCGGTGCCCGGGAGCTGCTCCCAGTCGTCGGGGATGTCGTCGCGCCACAGCAACATCAGATGATTGACGTCGGCGGCGTCGGCGACCACGACGAACTGATCCGCGTCCTCCTCCGTCCCCATGAGAGCCGGCGTCGTGCCGGTGCCGCGTTTGGCGCGCAGACTCGCGTCCAGGTCGCCGACGGCGTAGGGCAGGACCCAGGCCCCGTCCTCCGCGTGATCGCTGAATCCCTTCCCGGTCCAGATCAGCTTGTGCATGCGCTTGTTGCCGGCGACGTAGATGCCGCCGTCGTCGTCGATCGCCACGCTGTTCCAGATCCGTTCGCCCTCGAGATGGTGGTAGTGGCCCTCGCTCAGGTCCGGCTCGATGGCGACGACGGTGCCGTCGATGGTGACTGCGACCAGGCGGCCATCGGGGGTGACGTTGATGCCGATCATGATCACCAACGGCATCTCGAGGCCCAGCTGCAGCTTCAGCTTCTCGAAGACGAACTCGCCCACCTTGACGATTCCGGCATCCGGGTTGCCGGGCGCGGCGTCGGTGTAGGCGATTACGCTGCTGCGATTGCCCACATACAGGATCCCCTGGTCGTTCAGCATGGCGTAGTAGGCGCGCAGCCCTTCCAGCTGGTAGTCCATCCAGCGGTCGGCCAGCTCGTCGTAGGCCGGTGTGCCCAGGGCCGCCGCGTCCAGCTCGGCGATGATGGCTCGCATCTCCTCGGGGCTGCGACGGGGGAACTTCTTCGGCTCGAGGGGCAGCTCGGCGAGCTTGACGAGGTTGTTGCTCCCGTCGAGCTCGAGCTTCATGATGCGGTCCACCTGCGGCACCCAGAAGACCGTCCTGCCGTTTTCGTAGCGGTAGTCGAGAATGCCGCCGGCGATGGGGGACGACCAGAGATGATCGAGCGCCTCCGCGCCCACCTGCTGCGAAGGCGCCTCCGGCCCCCTCAGCGGCAGGGCATCGGTCTGCCCGGTGTTGCAATGGATGATGGGGCAGGTGCCGCGAGCCAGCGTGACGGTCTCGGGCATCGGGGTGTCGATGGGCTGACTTCGCGGGCAGCCGAACCCGGTGACGACCGCCGCCGGCAGCAGCCCGAAGAGAAGACAAAGACCGCGGGCACCCGCTCGACTCATCCGCGCCCCGGATCCGCCCGCGTGGGAATCTCGAAGCGTTCGCAGTAATCGGCGAATCGCGCCCTCTCCGTGGCGTGATCGAGGCCGAAGTCCTCGAGGCAGTAGCGGTGAGGCCCGTGCTGACCGCGCGGGTTGGCGGCGAGAAAGGCCCGCATGCGCTCGCGGGCCTCGTCGCGGAAGGGAATGTCGAAGTGCGCATAGATGCGCTCGATCACCTCGATCGGGCTCCTGGCGACGTCTTCGCACTGGACATCGAAGAACTGCTGCGCTCGGTCGCGCGATCGGTCTCGCGCCCGCATCGCGCGCCGCAGGTGCGCTTCCCACAGCTCGACCTGCTGCCGCCCCACGAAGCGCGGATCGACGGCGTCGGAGCCGATCCCGCGCAGGCTGCAGGACAGGCTCGCGAGCGAGGGCATCGCAGCGACCGGATCGCGGTGCGTGTGGACGATCCGCGCATCCGGGTAGACCTCGAGCAGGTCGGCCAGGACGGCCAGGTGTCCCGGAGACTTCAGCACCCAACGCTCGCCGGAACGTTCGCTCTGGAGGTGCTGCAGAAAGCGACGGTGGTACTGCAGCGCCGGAACGAATCGCTGCCGGTCGAGCCACTCCTGGTAGCCGGGCACGTTGAAGAGGATGTGAAACTGCACGCTCATGAACTCGTGCCCCGTAATGGCGACACACTCCTGCGGCAGCTCGGCTCCGAATTCGTGGATCGCCTCGAGGCCCGGCGCCACCCGGGACAGATTCGCGAACTGCTGCTGCGTCTTCTCGATGCGCGAGTCGGCGCCGGAGCCGTCCGCCCGCGGCGGGGGGCACGGGTACTGCACCTCCCAGCTCAGGGGGGCCCGGGTGCCGGGGTCCTGGGCGAGCAGATTGAACAGGACCGTCGTGCCGGTGCGCGGCAGGCCCAGGATGAAGAGCGGCTTCCGGATCTCCTGCTCGGCGACGCCGGGGTGCCGCTTGCGGTGATCCCGCACCCGCAAGCGGGTGATGAGATTGTCTCGCAGCTGCGCCGTGGCGGCGACCCGACCCAGGAAGTTGAGCCGCGCTTCCCCGTTCAGGGATTCCAGCAGCCGGCGCAGACCCTCGCGAAATCCTTCGCCGCCGAAGTCCTCGAGCCCGGTCGCCTTGCGGGCCGTCCGGAGCAGTAGCTCTTCCCGCAGCGGGAAGAGCGGCAGGCCGAGTCTGCGCAGACCGGCTCCGGCGCGGTTGATCGCGCGCACCGACAGGGGACGGTGGGGTGCGGGAGCCGTCATGCGGGTCGAAACTCCGGAAGCCGTGGGTTCCTCCGGCCGCGCCGGCGCGCAGGCTCGGCGTCGGAGCGCGACGTTAGGGCAGTGGTGGATCCAGGCAACTGCCTTAAGATGGGGCCGTGGCGCCGCGCTCGACCGTGAAGAGGCGGAAGCGCCGGGCTCTCGCCGTGCGCGTTCGCGCTCTCCGGCGCCTCCCGGCGCGGCTTGCCCGGCCAATCCCGCTGGCGCTGGCGCTCTGCCTCGGATCTGCGGCCGACGCCGGGCCCGCGCAGGCGCAGACCGCCGCGCCGACCCGGACCACCGCCCTCAACCTGCATCCGGGCTACGCCCAGACCGTCTGGCCCGCCGGTCATCGCGACTCCGGCAACACCGATTACGTACCGGTGGTGATGTCGCGAGACAACCGCATTCGAAGGCGCCTGCTCGCGGGGCACCCGATCTTCTGGCCGCCCCTGTCCGGGCCGCGGGGACAGTTCTACGTCACCAGCGGCAAGGGGCCCGGCCACAGCAACCTGCACGCCTTCGACAGCGACGGCGAGCTGCTCTGGAAGGCCGCTCCCCAGCGCAGCCTCGATGACCTCGACTCCTTCGCGATCATCAACGCGCCGGTGGTGGATCGAGACGGCGACATCTACGTGGGCGACCGCAACCAGCTCTGGGCCTTGCGTCCGAACGGAGCGGTCAAGTGGGTCGCCGCGCTCGAACCCTACGGCGTGGACTGGGGCTTCATGACCGTCGTGATCAGCGGCCAGGGCACCGTGGGCGGCGTCTCGACCAACGGCAAGGTGATCTTCTTTCGGACGCGGGATGGCGAGCTGGCGGTGCCCGTCCTCGACCTCCCGGGCGGCCAGGGCCCGCCCGCCGAGGACTCGCCCCCCGGCTCCCTGTGGAAGGGCCTGATGGATCCCGCCATCCGGCCCTTCGTGTTCAATCTGATCCAGGGCTGGGAAATGGAGGTCGCCAACACGCCGGCTCTCCACCCGGAAACCGGGCGAATCTACGTCACCGCGGCGGGGATCGCGCCGGGCACGGGTCTGCTCTACGGCATCGACGTGCGCGCCGATGGCCTGGAGATCGCGTTCCAGACGGAGATGGGCGGGGGCAGCGGCACGAGTCCGGCCATCTCCCACGACGGCGAGCAGGTGTACGCCCTCGACGAGGCGGGCCACATGGTCGCGGTGAACGCCCACACCGGCGCGAAGATCTGGGAGACGAGCGCGGGCGGGGGGGGATCCGCATCGCCGAGCGTGGGCCCCGACGGAACCATCTACAGCGCCCATCAAGACCACCTGCTCGCCTTTCGATCCGACGGCTCGCTGGCCTGGAGGCGCGACTTCGGCGCGTTCTGCGGCGCCCACATCCCCACACTCGACGGCTTCTGGTCGTGGATCTTCTCGGAGCCGGTGGCCTTCGCAAACAGCCTCTTCACGCTGGCGGAGCGCGAGGGCTGGCTCAACGTCGTCTGCGGCTACCACATCGAGCTGATGCCGTCGCGATCGCAGCGCACCCGGGTACCGCTGCCCCGGAAATCCTTCGTCGTGGCCATCGATCTCGAAGACGGCGCCCCGATCGATCCGCCGCTGCCGATCCCGGAGACGAGCGAGGGCTTCATCACGCCCACCCTCGACGGCAACACCTTCGTGACCCTGTCCGGGGCCATCACGTCGATCTTCTACCACATGCTGAACCCCTGGCTTCCCGAGCGCCTGGAAGTCCCCCGGGAGCCGGAGGCCGGGCTGCTGTTGCTGGAGCCCCGATCGCGGGTCGAGCTCGCGCGCGAGGGCCTGCGTTGGCTGCGCGGCCGGAACGCCGCCGCCCTGGCTGCGCTCGGCAGCGAAACCCCGGGCGACGCGCGCCTCACCTTGCGGCGCGTCGCGCTGCAACGGAAGGCCACCCGCGCGCTGTTGCGGCGAATGGCCGACGGCGGTGGCGTCGACGCGGCACGGCTGCAACGCCGGCTGGGGCTGCTGGCGGAGGTCGAAGCGCTGCAGGCCGGCGTCGCCGCAGCGCTCGCGCCGGAAAGCAACCCCGCGGGTGCGTCTCCCACGGCGTGGACGAGCGCACTCGAGCAGGCGGGCGCCGCCCTCGACGAGCTCGAGGCCTCCCTCTAGAGCCGGAAGCCCCGTGGACCGCCTTCGCCAAGTCTGCGATTTTCGCCCGGCGATCGTCGCTGCCGCGCGGCCGCAGCCGACGACGCGGCCGAGCAGCGACGAGAAAGGAGAGCGCGCGCGATGAAGCTCACCGGAAACACGGTTCTCATCACGGGCGGCGGGAGCGGGATCGGTCTCGCCCTCGCCGGCTCGCTGCTCGAACGCGAAAACGAGGTGGTCGTCTGCGCCAGGCGCGAGGAGAAGCTCGAAGCAGCCCGCCGCCGGTATCCCGGGCTCAAGGCCCACCGTTGCGACGTGAGCGACGCCGGCGATCGGCAGCGTCTCCTCGAGTCCATCGCGCGCGACGGACTCGCGGTCAACGTCCTCATCAACAACGCCGCGCGCATGCGCCCCTACGACTTCACGGATGTAGACGGGCTCGACATGGAGGACGTCCGTCAGGAGATCGCGGCGAACTTCATCGCCCCCGTCGAGCTGATCCATCTCTTCCTCCCCATGCTCCTCGGCCGTCCGGACCCCACGATCATCAACGTCTCGTCTCCCGGGGGCGTCGTGCCCGTGACCCGGGTTCCCGTGTACTGCGCCTCGAAGGCCGCGCTCAGCTCGTTCACGAGGTCGCTGCGTCGCCAGCTCGTCGGGAAGGTGCGGGTCATCGCGCTCTACCCGCCCTCGGTGGAGACGGAGATGATGGAAGGCATCGACCTCCCCAAGATCTCCGTCGAGGCGTGCAGCCGCGAAATCATGCGGCGCCTGGCCGGGGACGACGACGAGGTGTGGATCGGCGAGGGGCGATACATCCCCCTCTTCAGCCGCCTCGCTCCCGGGTGGATCTTCGAGATCGTCAATCGAGCCGCGAACCGGACGGTGGCACGGGCCTAACCGGACACGGCGCGCGCGTCCCCGCCCCGTGGGAGCGGAGCGCCGGCCCCGGACGAGGCGAAAGCGGGCCCCGCGAAGCCCCTCAGACGAGCTTCTCGATCTCTGCTTCCGAGAGGCCGGCCTCGCGCAGGATCTCGCGCGCGTCCCCGTGCAGCGGCGGCGCGGCCCGGCGCGCTCCGAGGTCGGCGCCCTCGATCCGGAAGGGCGGCCCCACGGTCTCGAAGCGGCCGGCGGTGGCGTGCTCGACCTCGTAGAAGTAGCCCAGCGCCCGGGCCTCGGGATCCTCGACGGCCTCCTCCACCCGGTTGACCGGCGCCCAGATCACGCCCGCCGCGTCGAGCACCGGCCCCCACTCCTCGAGGGTTCGCTGCGCGAACGTGTCTTCGAGGGTCGCGATCAGCTCGCGGCAGTTCGCGAGCCGCTTCCAGGCGTCCTCGAAGCGCGGGTCACTCAGCAGATCCGGGCGCCCGATCGCCTCGCAGAGCCGCGGCCAGTAGCGATCGGGCTGGATCATCACCAGCAGCAGCCAGCGATCGCCGGCCACGGGATAGCTGTTCCAGAGCGGGTTCTGGGTGCCGCGGCGGTCGTGCCGCCGGGCGGGCTGCCGCGTCACGAGCGCATTCGCAACGTCGGTTCCCAGGATGTGCAGGCCCGTCTGCAGGAGCGAGACGTCCACGTACTGTCCCTTGCCGCTGGCGTCGCGCAGGCGCAGTGCGGCGAGCAGGCCGCACACGAGGTTCACCGCAGCGGCGTGATCGCCCACGGCGGGACGCTGCATCGACGGCGGAACGCCCTCGTCGCGCATCGTGTCCATCATTCCGGTGCGGGCCCAGTAGGTGCTGTAGTCGAAGGCGGGCCAGTTCTCGCGGTCGCCGCCGTGTCCGTAGCCGCTGATCCCCCCGACCACGAGCCGCGGGTGGCGCGCGAGCAGGCTCTCGTGATCCAGCCCGAACTTTTCGCGGCGAGCCGGCAGCAGATTCGTGATGAAGATGTCGGCGCGCTCGATCATACGCAGCAGCGCCGCGCGCGCCTCGGGCTTCGCGAGGTCGAGTACCAGCGAGCGCTTGCCCTTGTTGTCCATGTGGAAGGCGGGACTCTCGGGGAAGTCGCAGTCGTAGCCGGAGTAGCGGGGCCGGCCGTGGCGATAGACCTCGCCGCCCGGAAGCTCGACCTTGACCACCTCGGCGCCGAGGTCCGCGAGCAGCGCCCCGGCTGCCGGCACGGCCACCCAGTGCGCGACTTCGACGACGCGGGTACCGGAGAGCGGGGCGTCCAACGGGGGTCCTCCTAGGGCGACGGCGCGAGGACGGCCAGCACGACCAGACGTCCCGGGCCGGAGTTGCGAATGCCATGGGGCACGCCCTCGGGGGCGACGAGCATCACGCCGGGCTCCATGGGGATCTCCCGATCCTCGAGGAGGAAGAGCCCGCTCCCCGCGAGCACCTGGTACACCTTGTCCATTCCCGCGTGCGCGTGCAGCGCGTGCTCCTGGCCCGGCTCGAACGCGTTGAGCCCCACCAGGATGCGCTCGGAACGGAAGAGCGTGCTCTTGCCCATCTTCTGCGGGTCGAAGACGGCCCGCTCCACGGGTCGGACGGCGGCGGGGTGTTCCATGCCTCTCCCGTCGGCGGTCGGGTGCCGCCGACTATATCGCGCGCACCGAGCGGCCGCTGGGGTCGCCCGGCGGTCTGGGCGCCCCCTGCACATCGAGTAGAATCGCGGATCAGGAGCCGCCGTGTCCGAGCTTTCACCCCGCAACGGAATCCCGGGCGACCCGAGCGCGGGCGCGAACGCGAACCTGTGGTTCCCGCGCGCACTGATGCGACTGCTGCGCCCCGGGCAGTGGACGAAGAACCTGCTGCTCTTCGCCGCCCTGATCTTCGCGAAGAAGCTCTTCGTCGGCCACGCCCTGGCCCTGGCGACGCTCGGTTTCGTGAGCTTCTGCC
>JAOTUO010000238.1 GCA_029863845.1 Myxococcales bacterium | reverse complement strand
AGCCGAACCCCGGATCCAAAACGAAACCCGCGCGAGGCGGGTTTTTGAGTCACGACTATCTTCCGATTATAGCACCGATCCGCCCGGCCGCAAGGACACGAAGGCGGACGCCGCGATTCCGGGCTCCACGAGCCCGAAAAGCCCGGTCACGGCTCCCCGATCCGGCTCTCGAGCCGCGGGAAACACGGTTTTCGAATCGGCCTGATGCTGGCCGATCCGCGGGCTCACCCCACCAGGTTGATCAGCCGGCCTGGCACCACGATGACGTTTCGGGGCTCGCGTCCTCCCAGGTGACGCTGGACCTTCGGGGACGCCAGCGCGACCCGACGGATCGTCTCCTCGTCGGCTCCTGCGGCGACCTCGATCTCGTCGCGGCGCTTGCCGTTGACCTGCACGGCGAGCGTCACCGTCTCGCCCACCAGCAGGTCGGGGTCCGCCTGCGGCCACGCCTGTTGGTGGATGCTGTAGTCCCCGCCCCGTTGCGACCACAGCTCTTCCGCGATGTGCGGCGTGATCGGGGCCATCAGCAGCAGCAGCGTGCGGAGCGCCTCGCGCCAGGCCTCGCCGCCGACCGAGCCTTGGCGCAGCGCGTTGCGTAGGTCGTTGCGAAGTGCCATCAGCGCGGCGACGGCGGTGTTGAAGCTGAATCGCTCCAGGCTCTGGGAGACCCGCTGGATGCTCCGGTGGACGCTCCGCGCGAGCGCTCGCTCGGCATCGGTGTCGCCCGCGGCGTCGGGCGCCGGACCGGTGGCCAGGTCCCACACCTCGTTCAGCCAGCGCACCACCCCCATCACCCCCTGGCGGTCCCAGGGGCCGCCCTTCTCCCAGTCGAACGCGAACATCAGGTACGCGCGAACGGTGTCCGCCCCGTATTCCTCCACCAGGGCGTCGGGACTGACGACGTTTCCCTTGCTCTTGGACATGCGCTGGATCTCGAGGTGATGCCGGAGCTGCTGGATGCTGTTCTCTCCCGGAATCCGGGGGATCGCGATGCGCGTGTGGGGACCCGTCTCGACGACGGTCGATCGCCCGGACGCGTCCCGGACCCACAGCACGTTCTCGGTTCGACTCGCGATCTCGCCCCTCAGCGCCGACTCGCCCGCGGCGGCATCCGCCGGGTCGACGACCTCGATCCGATCGGCGAAGAGCTTCTCACCCTGCCAGCGGCCGGAAGCCGCGACGAAGTCCCCCCGGCGCTCCTCGCCGAGGATCTGCCCCTGGTTGCGCAGCAGGAGCATGGGTTCGTCGAGCACGGCGTCGGGGTCGCGGCCGTTTTTCCGCATGGTGCGGACGGTCTCTTCGAAGATCCCGCAGTCCCGCATCGCCTTGGTGAAGAACCGCGTGTAGAGCAGGTGCATCGTGGCGTGCTCCGCACCTCCCGTGTAGACGTCGACGGGCAGCCAGTACGCGGCCTCCTCGGGATCGAAGGGGCCCTCCGCGTAGCGCGGGCTCAGGTATCGGTACTGGTACCAGGACGAGCACATGAAGGTGTCCATCGTGTCCGTCTCGCGCTCGGCGGGGTTGCCTTCGGCGTCGGTCGCCGCGCGGAAGCGCTCGTCGAGCTTCAGCGGGCTCTGTCCCGTCGGCACGAACTCGACGTCGTCAGGCAAGAGCACGGGGAGCTCCGATTCCGGGACCGTCTCGTAGCTGCTGTCGCTCCGGCGCAGCATCGGAATCGGAGCGCCCCAGTAGCGCTGGCGGCTGATCAGCCAGTCGCGCAGGCGGTAGTTCACCGCCTCCTTCCCGATGCCGCGTTCCTCGAGCCACGCGATCACGGTGTCGATCGCGGGGTTGGCGCGGCCCCGTGCCTCGGTGGCGGGCGTTCCGTCGAAGGCGCCGCTGTTGCTCATCGCCCCGGGGCCCACGTAGGCCGCCTCCATGGTTCCGCCGTCGAGCACTTTGCCTTCGGGCTGGATCACGGGACGGACCTCGAGGCCGTACCTTCGCGCGAACTCGAAGTCGCGCTGGTCGTGGGCGGGAACGGCCATGATGGCGCCGCTGCCGTAACCGAGCATCACGTAGTCAGCGATCCAGATCGGAACCCGCTCCCCGTTCACCGGGTTCACGGCGTACCCCCCCGTGAAGACCCCGGTCTTCTCGCGCTGCTCGTCCCTGCGCTCGATCTCGGTCGTCCGGACGGCTCGCTCCACGTAGGCGCGCACGCTCGCCCGCTGCCCGGGAGTCGTGATCTTCTCGAGCAGCTCGTGCTCCGGAGCCAGCACCACGAAGGTCGCTCCCCACAGCGTGTCCGGACGGGTCGTGTAGATCTCGATCGCTTCTCCGTCCTCGGTCGCGAACGCGACCGAAGCGCCCTCGCTGCGGCCGATCCAGTTCGTCTGCATCACGCGAACGGGCTCGGGCCAGTCGAGCTTGCTGAAGTCGAGCAGCTCGTCGGCGTACTTCGTGGTCCGGAAGAACCACTGGGCCATCCGTCGCTGGACGACGGGCTGACCCGTGCGCTCGTCCACGCCGTCGATGACCTGCTCGTTCGCCAGCACGGTCTGCAGGGAGGGCGACCAGTTCACGGTCGCCTCGCCCCGATACGCCAGGCCGTGCTCGAATAACTTCGCGAAGAACCACTCCGTCCAGCGGTAGAAGGCGGGTTCGCAGCTGACGGCATCCCGCTCCCAGTCGAACATTGCGCCCATCGTCCGCAGCTGGCGGCGCATGCGCTCGATGTTGTCCTGGGTCCACTGCTTCGGATGGATGTTGCGCGCGATCGCGGCGTTCTCGGCGGGCAATCCGAAGGCGTCGAAGCCCATGGGGAAGAGCACGTTGTAGCCCTTCATCCGCATGTAGCGGGCGCGGGTGTCGGAGGGCGTCATCGCGAACCAGTGGCCGATGTGCAGGTCGCCGCTGGGATAGGGCAGCATCGTCAGCGCGTAGTGCTTGGGGCGCTGCCAGTCCACGCGCGCCCGGTATAGGCCGTCGGCCTCCCAGCGCTGCTGCCATTTCGGCTCGATGGCGCCCGGGTCGTACCGGTCGATCACTCGTCTGCGTCGCGCAGGCCGAGCTCCTTTTCGCGCTCCTTCTGGATCCGGATCAGTTCGCGCTGCTCGTCAGTGAGGAGGGCCGTCGCGACCTTCGGGCGCAGGATCGAATAGAAGGCCGGCACGATCGTGATGGCCCCGAACATGTTGAGGATCATCAGGATCACGAGCAGGTAGGCCATCTCTGCCTGGAAACGCAGGTTCGAGAAGACCCAGAGGACGATGCCGCCCACGACCGTCGTGGCGGTGAAGCTCACCGCCATCCCCGTGGTGCGGACGGCGCGGCGGACCGCCTCGTCGATGTCGGCGGTATCGACCACCTCCTGGCGTATGCGATCGACGATGTAGATCGCGTAGTCCACGCCGATACCCACGCCGACCGACTGCACCGGCAGCGTGTTGATGTTGAGCCCCACGCCGCGAATCGCCATGTAGGCGAGCGAAACCATGGTCGCCGTCGCGATCTGCAGGAAGATGATCCCGCCGCTGGGCATCGACTGGTACGTGACCGAGTGGAGGACGAAGATCACGAAGAAGATGAGCGAGATGTTCGCCACGTGGCTCCGCTCCACCTCCTCGTTCACGGCGGCGAGGATGCCCATGATCCCTCCCGCCATCACGAACTGGACGCCGCGCGTCCAGGAATTGGTGGGCTGGTACTTCGGCACCCCGTCCACCGCCTTGAGGTCGTGGACGATCAGGTCCTTCGTGTTGACCGCCACCGCGCGTATGCCGAAATCCTCGCTCTCCCACCAGGCGTCGACGTCGTCCACGTCCCAGCTCTCGAGGCTGTCCGGCCAGGTGAAGTATTCGCCCTCGTCCACGGTGGAGTCGCGTTCTTCCTCGTAGTCGTAGATCGCCGCCTCGCGGAACTCCTCCATCCATTCGGGGACGCCGTCGCCGCCCGCCATGACGACCGGCGCCTGCTCGTAGCTGGCGTCTTCCTGGCGGATGCGCACGGTCAAGGTGTGATTCCGGGGCGGGAGCAGCGGGCCGATCATGTAGTACCACATGTCGACGAGGTTCTCGCGATCGAAGAAGTCCGCGCCCTGCGCCGCACGGTCCTCGTCGAGGCGCACCGAGACCGCGCCGAGGGGGTTCGCTTCGATGAACTCCTCGGCGAAGTGCCGCGCGTACTCGATCGTGTCGCCCTTCTGGTCCTTGTAGTAGAAGGCGATGTTGGCCTTGCGGCCGTCGTCGGTCATGTAGGGGCGAAGGAAGCCCGGTGGTCCGTTCTGACGGAACTGGAAGATCATGGCGCGTACGGTGCCGGGGTGGGCGGGGATGAAGTACCACTTCGGATCGCCGTAGTGATTGATCATCCACGACTGGCGCAGGAAGGGCACCAGGGAAACAGCGGCCCCGAGGTCGGTGTGCACCGTCAGGTGCCGCTCGAAGCGCTCCATGGCCCGGATCGGGTCCGGGTCGGCGCTGGCGTTCTCCCGGTCGCCGTCGGAGAACACCACCATGGAGGCGACCCCCCCGAAGCGCTTGGCGATCTCGTCGGTGGCGATGTTCCACTCGTGGTCGGGCCACAGCAGCGGTGTGCCGGTCGTGGCCATGCCGATCTTCGAGTGGAAGAGCGCGATGTAGGTGGAGGTCGACAGCAGAATGATCGTGAATGCGCCGATCACGTACTTCCAGCGCGGGTGCGTCGTCGCGTTTCCGACGGCGCGCGTGAAGCGCACCATGAACTTCGGGAGGAAGTGCTCGTGCTCGGTGGGAGCGGGCAGGTAGCAGATGATGATCGGGTGGAGGACCTCGACGGTCATGATGATGGAGGCCACCCAGAAGGCGCCGAAGATCGCGAGGTGCCGCATCTGGGGGATCGACGTCACCATGATCACCAGCAGGCCCGCGACGTCGGTGATGATTCCCAGCGTTCCGGGCACGATGAGCTCGCTCATGGCGACCGTGGCGACCTCGACCTTCGCCTCCGTCGGATTGTCGTAGCGGGGCAGCATCACCTCGTAGTCTTCGAAGAAGCGCTCCGCCATCTGCACCGTGTGGGACACGGAGCGCGCGGTGATGATCATCGGGATCACCAGGATCAGCGGGTCGAAGGTGAGACCCGCCCAGCCCGTGAAGCCGAGCCCCCAGATCACCGTGGCCAGGGCGGCCACGGCGGGGATCAGGACGCCGTGCCAGCGGCGGAAGTAGAGCCACAGCAACAAGAAGACCATCACGATCGTGCCGGCGACGTAGACGAGGATCTCGAAGGCGTGCTTCAGGATCCAACCCGTCAGGATCGGGAAGCCCGAGATGTGGATTCTGTGATTCTCGTCCTCGAGGTCCGCCTTGATCTGCTGGACGTGATTGAAGACCGCCATGTACGTCTCGCGGTTGGAGAGGCGGTCCGTCACGAAGCCGGCGGAAATGAGCGCGCCCTTCTCGTCCATCGACACCAGTCGGCCATAGATGATGGGCGGGTTCTGGAGCACGACGGCGCGCAGGGCGTCGGCCTCTTCCTGCGTCTCGGGGACCTTCTCCATCAGGACGAGGGTGGTGATGTCGCCGGACGCCTCGATCTGGACGACCCGCGCGCTGGAGTCGGCGATCGAGTTGATCTGGTTGTGGTTGACCGGGTACGGCGGAAAGCGGCGGTCGAGGAGGTCGCGGATCTTCTCGAGGCTGAGGCTCTCGTTTTCCTCGAGCTCATCGCGCATCTCATCGCGCGCGTCGGTCTGGCTGTCGAAGCCCACGCCGTCGAGGCGGCGGGTGACCTCCCGGATCTTCTCCAGGGTGGTGGGATTGAAGATGGTCCCCTCCTTCACGGTGACGGCGATCGCCACCAGGGAGGAGCCCCCGAACATCTTGGAGAACTTGTCCTGGGCGTGGATGTACGGGTGATCCGGGAAGAGGTCGCGGGCGTTGGTGTCGACGCGGACGATGGGGCCCGGCAGGGGGCTGCCCAGCGTCGTCGTGACCATGTTCAGGATCGGGTAGAAGAAGAAGAGGGTCGAGAAGATCAGGAAGAGAGCGACCGGAAAGCGGTTTCGCGTGATGAAGCGCGCGAATCGAAGGGTCTTGGTCTCGCGAAATTCGTGGTGCGGTACGTCCGCCATGGCCTCCTCGCCTGCCTCTCGGGACCCGGCGTCTTGCGACAGCGGCCCCCCTGTCCGCGAGAGGGCGGCCTGGGGGGGCTCTAGGCTGGCGGCGGCCGGTACCCGGCTGGATCCGGATTCCCGGTCGCACCATATTTCCGATCGTGCCCCCGGGTCAAGATGGGCGGGCCGAATTCGCCCCTAAAATCGGGCGATTCTCCGCGTTTGCTGCAGATCGGCGGCGCTCCGCGCTCCGCGTGCGTCACCGAGCGTGCTAGAAGGGCCCGTGTGGGTCCCCGGCCGAACGTCTTCGTGACCCGACGCCTCCCCGGCGGCGCCCTCGAGCGCCTCGGCGAGCGCGTCGATGCGAAGGTCTGGCCGGGGGAGGGCGCGCCGTCACCCGAGGAGCTTCGCCGCGAGGCTCGCCGGTCCCAGGGCCTCCTCTGCCTGCTCACCGATCGCATCGATTCGCCTCTACTCGACCGCTGTCGCGACCTGCGGGTGATCTCGACGTGCTCGGTGGGCGTCGATCACATCGATCTCGCGGCGGCGAGCGCCCGCGGCATCCCCGTCGGGTACACGCCGGGCGTGCTGGTGGAGACGACCGCCGACCTGGCCTTCGGGCTGCTGCTCGCGGCATCCCGTCGGCTGGTCGAGGCCGACCGCTTCGTGAGGGAAGGCGG
>JAOTUO010000237.1 GCA_029863845.1 Myxococcales bacterium | reverse complement strand
TGGAGCGCGGTCAAGACGCCGAGCGAGTACGGAAACACGGGTGCCCTCCGTCGCGAAGGCGCCTGTCGCCACCGACCGACGCAAGCGTCGTCAGGTCTCGTCGGGCGCCGCCTCGTCCCAATCGGCTGTATCGGACATCCGGGCCGGCCGGATGAGTCGCAGCGCGATCCCCACGGAGGTGCCGGCTGCCGTCCCGGATTTCCCATGGAAACCGCGAGGGTGGGAAGCGGCCCTACCTCTGCCGTCAGGGGTTCTCGAATGCCGCCGAGCTGGGTGTTTCCCGCGGTGGCAAGGATCGGGTCCCGGTCGCGGCTCGGGACTCAGATCCCGAGCTGTTGGCGACGCGTCACGCGCTTCACCAGTTCGTCGCGAAACCCCTGAAGGTTGTCCCGAGCCCAGAAGAGGATGTCGTATCCGGCCAGGTCGAAGTGGATCTTGGGCCCGCCGGGGCTGTGGTTCGGGCTGTCGGGACTGTGGTCTTCGCGAGCGGTGAGGACGACGTGCGAGCTCCTTCCGGCCCCGAGTGCGTAGCCCACTTCGAGGTAACAGTTCGGCCGTTCGTTCGTCAGGTCGGCGACGATGATGTCCGAGCCTTCGATGAAGGCGATGATCTCGCTGGCCAGCAGACCCCCGCGGTTGTGACGGTCGACGCGCCGGGCCTCGAGCCCGCAGGCACGGAGCGCGGGAACGATCGCGCACTCGTAGACTCGATCGAGCGCCGGGTTCCCGATCTGCATGATGACAAAAGCCTGCTCCATCGTCGGATCCGCGCGTTCGCGCCTCTCGGCGCACACCGCTCCCGCAGAAGGAATCGGCCCTCCGGCGACGCGGATTTGTCGCCAAGATCACACTTCCCCGGGGTGATGCAGCGCACAGCACGGAGAATGCGATGCGGCTAATCGACGAGGCATGAGCGGGACGTGGAGGGCACTCAGGGCGCTGCTCGCGACGGTCTCCATCCTGGTTGCCGGATGCAAGTCTCCGGCACCCACGCCGCAAGAGGAGTTGATCGTCAGGGGCGAGCAGATCTTCTTCAACGAGACCTTCGACGGGAACGGGCGCACCTGTGGGACCTGTCACCGGACGGAGGACAACTTCGGACTGACTCCCGCCTTCATCGCGACCCTGCCTCCGGAAGACCCGCTCTTCGTGGCGGAGACGACGCCGGCCCTCGGCAAGGGCTTCGAGAACCCCGTGCTCATGCGGGAGTTCGCACTGATCCTCGAGAACCAGGACGGCTTCGACGATCTCGCTGCGAACTTCAACATGCGGGGAGTACCGCACACGCTCGGGCTCGCGACTACCATCGACAGCGCCCAGGGTCCACGCACCGGGTGGTCGGGCGACGGGGCTCCGGGCGACGGGTCGCTGCGCGCGTTCGCGACCGGCGCCGTCATCCAACACTTTCCCAAGACGACGAATCGGATCGCCGACGTGGATTTCCGACTGCCCACGGATGCTGAGCTCGATGCCCTGGAAGCCTTCCAGCTATCGCTGGGACGACGAGCCGACCTGGAGCTGCCGCTGCCGTTGCGCGGCACGGTGGCGGCGCGAGGGCAGGAGATCTTCCTCGACAACGGCGTCGGGAAGCGCAACGCGTGCCACTTCAACGCGGGCGCCAACGGAGACCCGCAGATCTTCGGGCCGGGCGCCGGCAACCTGAATTTCAACACCGCGGTCGAAGATCTCCCGGACCAGCCCGCGGACCTGACCGGGGAGCTCGTACCGGCGGACGACGGCTTTGGCACACCGGGCAACGGCGAATTCAATACCCCGTCGCTGGTGGAAGCGGCTGATACCGGCCCCTTCTTCCACAACAACTCGGTCGAGACCATCGAGGGAGCCGTGGCCTTCTACAACGGCGACGCGTTCACCGGCTCACCGGCGGGCCAGTTGCTGATCGGTGCGACCGGCAGCGCGATCAACCTGGAGGCGACCCAGGTGGTGGCGGTCGCCGCATTCCTGAGGGTCCTCAATGCTCTGGAGAACATCCGCGCCAGCATCGAACTTCTGGAGAAGTCGACGCAGCGAGGTGTGACCCGGCAGCGTTCGCGCGTCCTGAAGCGCCGGGCCACCTTCGAGACCGAAGATGCCATCCAGGTGTTGGCGGGAGCCGGACTGCACCCGGACGCGGTGGCCCACCTCGAGTCCGCGAGGGCCGAGACGATCTGTGCGCTCGACGCCTGGGGGAGCGGGGATCGCAAGCTCCGCAGAGCGCTTGCCCAGTTGCGGGAGGCTCGCGACCGTCTGATCGCTTCTCCCGCGTCCGACCTGGCGCGCCAGGGATCGGGGGGCGGAGGGTCCTGAACATGGCAAGGCTCGCGCTGCGTTCCGCAAGTCTCATCACCCTGCTGGCGCTGGGCGCATCCACGGCGCTGGCTCAACGGGAGACCGAGCGGTACATCCCCATCGGCCAATCGCCCGGCGTGTCGCAGACGGCCACCATCGGTGTGATCGAGGCGGTGAACGCCGCAGATCGCAGCATCCGGGTCGCTGGGCGGGAGGCCGCGCACTGGGTACGGCTCACCGACCGAACCCGCATCTGGCTGGATCGGACGCACCTCGCGCAGACCAATCTGATCGGCGGGTTCCGCGACTGCGAAGTGGGCCGCACCGTCGAGATCCGCTACGAAGACCCGGTGAGCCGCGCGGTCGCTGCGTGGATCAAGATCGCAGTCCCGGCCGCGGTCGCGCCCGATGCGGACGTGCGCTCGCGCTGACGCCGCCCCCGACCCCTCACACAGCGTCGCAAACTCGCCTTCTCAAGGCCGGCCGACGCGTGCTCAGGCGCGGCGGCGGGCCGCCAGCGCGGCGAGACCAAGGAGCGACAGCGCCAGGCTGTCGGGCTCGGGCACCGCGGTGAAGCTCCTTTCCTAGGGGCTATGCGCTGACTTCTCGCAGGTTTCCCGGGAGCTTCCGGGGGCCTCTTCAGCGCCCCGCACCCGGTGCCGATGAAGCTTCGATGCCGCGATCGACCGATCTCCGGCTCCGCTGGCCCGACCCGCGCTGGGCGCTCCCGCTCCTGGCACTGGCGCTGGCCGCGTGCGGCTCGGCGGATCTCGGGGTGCAGAACGTCGCGGAAACGCTGAACCAGCCGGGAGGCAGCGGCATGAAGAGCGGAACCCTATCGATCGTCCTCAGCGCGGCCCTGCTGCTCGTGGTGCCGCTCGTCACCTGGGCCTGGCTGAACAACAGCCTGGTGGCGAAGGAGGAGGCGACCTACGGCGCCTGGGCGCAGGTGGAGAGCCACTACCAGCGCCGCCAGGACCTGGTGCCGCAGCTGGTCGAGACGGTGACACGCTACCTGCGCCACGAGCGCGAGACGCTCTCCGAGGTCACCGCCCAGCGGCGCGCCGGAGGCGAGTCGCTCGAGAAGGCGATGGCCGATCTCGCCGCCGCCCAGCGCGAAACCGCGATCCAGCTCGACTCGCTCGGCGGCAAGCCCCCGGAGGATGACGCCGCGCTGCGCCGCCTGGCGCTCACCGAGCAACAGGTCGGGACCGGCGTCCGGCGCCTGCTGGCCGTGGCCGAGGCCTATCCCGAGCTGCGCTCGGCGGACCAGTTCCTCGAGCTCCAGGCGCAGCTCGAGGGCACCGAGAACCGCATCAACGTGGCGCGCCTTCAGTTCAACGACGCCGTGCGCGCCTACAACGGGTCGATTCGAAAGCTCCCCGCCGCGCTGGTTGCGCAGGCGCGCGGCTTCCAGCGCAAGGCCTACTTCCAGGCCGACGAGGGGGCCCGCGCAGCCAAACCGCTCGGCTTCGATGGCCCGTTCGCCTCGGAGTAGGGCCGCGCGGGCACCGCTCGGCGTTCCCCTCGTCGCCCTGCTGCTCGCCGCGGGCTGCGGCGCGGGCGGGCCCGGTGCGCCGGCGGAGCGCGTGCGCGACGACGCCGGGCTGATCGACGAGGTGCAGCGCGAGGAGCTTTCGCGCTACCACGAGCTCCTGCTCCACGACCACGACATCGACTACCGCGTGCAGACCGTGCGCGGCGAGCCCGACCTGAACCTGTACGCCGCACGGCGCTACGAAGAGCTCGAGGTCGGCTCCCGCAGTCGGACGGGCCGCGGGCTGCTGCTCGTGATCGACGCCGAGCACGACCGCGTGCGGCTCGAGGTGGGCCGGGCGCTCGAGGGGCAGCTCCCCGACGCCGTGGTCGCCTACCTCGAGCACCGCCAGATGGTCCCGTTCTTCCGCAGCGGCCGGGTCGCGCACGGCATCCTGGCGACCACCGAGCTGCTCGTGAGCCGCGTGCAGGAGGCTCGGGCGCGCGGTGACTGGGCGGCGCCCGGGCCGATCCACGGGACCAGCGGCGCCGGGGCCGCGACGCAGGCGGGGCTCGGCGCCGGGGCCGAGCCGTCGCGCGAGGCGCCCGACGACGCGGGGACGGCCGCGCGCGCGGGGGCCACCCCCGAGGCCACACTCGCCGCCTACACGCGCGCCCTGGCGGAGCGCGACGCTCGGCCCGACCTCGACGTCTACAGCGCCGACACGCGGCGCATGCTGCGCGACTGGGTCGTGACGCCCGCCCAGATGGACCACCTGGTGCGGACCTACCGCGGCTGTCACCCCGAGCCGGCGCGCCTCGACGCGGCCAACGCCCGAGCGGTGATCCGCTATCCGATCCCCGAGCGGCGCTGCTCGCCCTGGTTCTTCGTGCGCGAGCAGGGTCGCTGGCGGCTCGACCTGACGACGATGCAGAGCGCGATCCGCTTCGGCCGCTCCAACGCCTGGCGCTTCGTGCCGGGCGTGGAGCATCCCTACGGCTTCGCGTTCGAGGGCTGGTCGCTCGACCGGAACGGCTTCCCGCAGGTCGCCCGGCGCGACTGACGAGGCCGCGCCCGGATCCCCGTCGGGGCGCGCGCTCAGAGCCCGCGCTCGGCCAGGACGGATTCCATGATCTCGAAGCGATTGATCTGGTTCGTACCCTCGTAGATCTGGGTCAGCTTCGCATCGCGCAGCAGCTTCTCGACCCCGTACTCGTGCATGTAGCCGTTGCCGCCCAACACCTGGATGGCGTCGCTGGCATTCGTGACGGCCGCATCCGATGCGAAGGTCTTGGCCATGGACGAGAGCACGATCGAGGGCTGACCCGCCGCCAACGCCGCGGCCGCCTTCCAGACCAGGGCCCGCGCGGCCTCGACGCGGGTCGCCATGTCGGCCAGCATGAGCTGGATCGCCTGGTGCTCGGCGATGATCTGTCCGCCCTGCACACGCTGGCAGGCGTAGTCCAGCGCGCGGTCGTAGGCGGCGCGGGCGATCCCCAACGCGATGGTCGCCACCGGCGTGCGCGTCACCGACAGGATGCTGCGATTGAGCTGCCAGCCTCCGCCCTCCTCTCCGATCCGGTGGTCCGCCGGCACGAAGACGTCGTCGAAGAGGAGCTCCGCGGCGGGGCAGGCGCGCTGACCCATCTTCTCGAAGACCTGGCCGACCGAGAAGCCCGGTGTGTCCGTCGGCACCGCGAAGCAGCTCATGCTCTCGCGCACCGGCCCACGCGTGTCATGTGCCGCGAAGACGGTGACCAGACTGGCGAGCGAGCCGTTCGAGATGAAGACCTTCCGGCCGTTGATGACGTAGCCTCCGTCCTTCTTCTCGACCCGCGTGCGGGGGCTCGCGCCGCTGTGCCCCAAGATGAAATCCGAGCCCATGCCGGGCTCGGTGGCGGCCAGGGCCGCCAGCCGGGGCTCGTCCGTCTCCCACGAGTCCGCCAGGGGCTTGACGAAGCGCTGGATCTTCTCGAGGTCGCCCGACATCAGGATCGGCGACAGCCCGAGCATCGTGGCTCCGAACAGCACCGTGCAGCCGGAGCAGGCCGCGGCCAGCTCCTCGGTGACGATGGCTCCCATGAAGGGGTCATGCGACATTCCACCCAGGAACTCCGGCAGGCTGTTGCCGATCACCCCGGCGCGGGCCCCTTCCCGGATCAGCTCTTCCCGCACCGGGCTCGCCGGGTTCCGGTCGAGCTCGAGCGCGCGCGGCGTCACGCAGCGCGCCGCGAACTCGCGCGCCCAGTCCTGGACCTCCTGCTGCTCGGGGGTGAGGGCGCTCATGCGGCCGCCCCCCGCTTGATCTGCTTCAGGGTCTCGCCGGCGGGGATGGTGTTGTCCGAGAGCACGACGATCAGCGGCCCCTCGGCGTCGGGCACGACGTCGGCCAGGGCGTCCCACGGCGTCGAGCGGGCGCGGAATCGGGCCTGCCCGATCTCCTGCTCCCGCGGCACGATCTCGAGCTGGGTCTTCGTGATCTCCTCGATCGCGATTCCTCCGGCCGGGTCGGGGATCAGCTTGTAGTTGAGCGAGGGCCGGCTCACACCCTCGCGCTGGGCGTTGGCCACCGCCTCGGGCAGCGGCCCCTGCACCTCGCCCTCGACCTCGAAGATGCGCTCCCCCCAGCGTGTCACGGAGCCTCGGAAGCTCGCCCCCTCCCTCTCCCACTGCACGTCGGCCAGCAGCTTCGGGAAGCCCGCGATCTCGCGCCCCGGAATCAGGGCCTCGTCCGTGTTGACGTAGATGTGCGGGATGTACGTTCCCACCACGTCGTCCACGCGCACCGGAACCATCACCACGAACTCGTTGAAAGGGTGAAGCTGGAAATCGCTCGCGGGATAGCAGAGCAGCGTCAGCATGCCGGGGCCCTCTGCGGGCTCCATGCCGGGGGGAAGAATGCGCTCGACACTTCCCGGCCGTGGCGCGAAGGGCAGCGCCGCGATGCGAACGC
>JAOTUO010000236.1 GCA_029863845.1 Myxococcales bacterium | reverse complement strand
AGCCTCCAAGAAGACCCCTCCCTTCGTGAGCGAGGCGATCGCGGTCCTCGCCGACCTCACCGATCTCATCCAGGACGACGAGTACGCGGCTCCCGCGAGCGTTCGGAGCCAGGTGCTGGCCGCCATTGCCTACTTCTCGAACCCCGAGGACCTGATCCCGGACCACATCCCGGGCCTGGGATTCCTCGACGATGCCATCATGATCAAGTTCATCGAGGACGAGTTCTGCCACGAGCTCTGGGGCTACCGGAGGTTCTGCAAGCTTCGCGACGAGTCTGAGCAGCGGCCGTGGTCGAGCGCGGGGCGCGAGCGCTTGCGCAAACGACTGGACGCCGACCGGAAGAAGATCCGGTCCGCCATCGCCAAGCGCGAAGCCAGGGACGCCGCGAAGAAGAAGTCGTCCAACTACCTCGGCTGGTGAACACCCGCCTGTCGGCGCGCGATGACGAGCCCCCAACTTCCGCGAATCCTGGTCGTCGACGACGAGGAGGCCATCCTCGAGACGATGGCCCTCACCTTCGAGGACGATTACGAGGTCTACACCTCGGACGACGCCCGCAGCGCCCTCGAGCTGCTGGACGAGAAGGGCCCCTTCGCGGTCGTCCTCACGGACCAGCGCATGCCCAACATGGACGGCGTGCAGTTCCTCACGGAGGTCTGCCGCCGCCATCCGGAGACGGTGCGGATGATCCTGACGGGCTTCTCCGACATGCAGGCCATCATCCAGGCCATCAACGACGGCCACGTCTACGCGTACATCTCGAAGCCGTGGGAACCGGAGCACCTGAAGCAGGTGATGAAGCGGGCCGTCGACCACTACGAGCTGATGGTCGAGAACGGGCGCCTCGTGACCGACCTCAAGCGCGCCAACGTGTTCCTCGAAGCGGTGATGGATCAGCTCGACACCGGCGCACTCGCCGTGGACGCGGCCGGCGTCATCCAGGCCGACAACCTCCCGGCCCGCCAATACCTGGCCCTGACGGGGGATCTGCGCGGCAAGCCCCTCAAGCAGGTGCTCGAGGGTCACGGCCTCGTGGAGGTCGCCGGGGCGGTCTACCGGGTCTCGGGCGAGGACGCGGACCGGTCCAACGACGTCGAAGTGAGCATCGGCGACAAGGTCCGCCGGCTGCGCATCACCAGCCAGACCCTGAGCGACGGGACCGGCGACCCGTTCGGACGCGTCATCTTCTGCCGGGAGGTTTCCCACGAGCCCCTGCTGCGCCGCTTCGGCGAGCTGCTCAGCGAGGTCGTGCAGACGGGCGGCGAGCGCGCGAAGCTCGAGGAGGCCCGGGATCAGCTGCCGGGCATCGCCGCCAAGGTGCAGGGCTCGCGCATCGATTCGCCGGGAATGAGCGACCTCGCCGATCGCGTGTCGCAGGCGCTGACCGCGATCGAAAACTGGCTCGACGTGGACGACTCCGTCGCCCGCGAGGACTTCCCCGACTCTCAGCTGCTGCGGGACCGTATGCGGATCGCGGCGGCGCGCTGGCCGCTCCCGGACGAGATTCCGGAGCGCGTTCGCGCGCTCGCGAGCCGCGTGGAGGAATACTACGAATCCGGCGAGAATCCGAAGCAGCGCGCCCTCTGAGGCTCGCGCCAGCGCTGGGGCCGCTCTGGATCGGCTGGAGCTGCGGATCGAGCGGCTCCAGCTGACGTTTCGCTTCACCTACGCGTTCCACGCCCGCGAGGTGCGCTTCGAGCTGGACTCCGGGGACGGGTTCGCCCGCGTATTTCCGGAGACCTTCTCCTTCCACGCGGACCGCCACGATCCCGCGGAAATCTACCTGCAGTTCGACGACCTGGCGCGGAAACCCAGGTACCTCTCGCCGCGTGCGAGCCAGCGCGACGCGGACGTGCTGATCTCGCGGCTGTTGCTGGCGCTGCCCCGCTATCTGGAGGCGGTGTTGACGCGTCTGGAGCGCGAAGGTCGGCTCGACGAGCGAGCGCTGACCGGGGTGTACGAAGACGTCGCGCTGCTCTCGCGGATGTTGCTGCGCTTCGCCGGCGACAAGGCCCGCGAGGATCAGCCGGGGATCCGGACGTCCTCCCTGCACCTGCACAAGCTCACCTTCCGATCGCTCATGGCCCTGATGCAGCGGCGGGTCGCGCCGGAATACGTGGCGGCCTACGTCGCGGGAACGGTCGATCCGGTGGAGCCCTCCGACGATCTCTCGGAGGCCGGCTTCTTCTACACGATGGAGAACGGCGGCCCCGACGCGGTGAATCGCTCCCTCGTGCGCCTGGCGGAGCGCGCCTTCTACCGCTGGCTCGAGGGCGTCTGCCTGGACGAGGAGAACCGCGCCTTCGAGGCGGAGGATTCCCCCTTCGACGATCGCGAGACCGAGGTGCTGCGGTCGATCACCGACCGCGCTGCGTCGCGGTTGCAGCGCGGTCGCGACCTGATTCCGTTCCTGCGGCGCCCGCGGAACCGCGACTGCCAGCGCGTGCTGGGCAAGCTCGAGGCCTGGTTCCTGCGGCAGTACGACGTCGACAAGGCGGCGGCCATGATCCACCACGCAGACATGCTGGCGCGGGGCGTGCCCGACGCCGACGTCGTGCTGTCCCGGCACACGGCCCCGACCTACCTGCTCCTGATCGCCGCGCTCGCGTCCCCCTTCGTGGTGGCGATCTTCGCCTACGACCGGGCCCCCGGGCTCTTCGACGCGGTCTGCGCGGCGGAGCTGGTTCTCATCGATGTCGCGGCCGCGTGGTTCCTGCTGGTCCAGTTCTGCTGGAAGCGCAACCTCACCCTGTTCCGTGCCTCGGTTCCACGCATCGCCGCCGGCATCATCGTGGGGTACCTCCCGATCTTCTTCCTGGACGAGGTCTGGGCGCTGGCCGAGCGCGGCTGGTTCATGCTGTCGAGCGTCGTCGTGCTGATCGGGTTCACGACGCTGCTCTACCTCTACATCGAGGTGCAGCATCGCCTGGGGGATGCGACGAAAGCCTTCGCGCGCGCCCGCCAGATCTTCCTGCTGGGAACGCTCCAGGCCTTCGGGATCGGCATCGTCATCACCGGCCTCGTCGGGGGCTTGATGACGATCCGCAACTGGTCGGAGCCGGGCGCGGCGGAGTCGATGGAAGCGCTGCGGCAGGCGCTGCCGCTCTTCGTGGGCGAGCTGCCCAGGGTGATCGGCTACGAGCCCCTGTACACGTTCCCCAGCGCCGTCTTCGTGATGACGTTCCTGTCCTTCTTCATCGGGACCTTCCTCCAGCTCATGTGGGAGGACATCCCGATCACGGAGCCCCTGTAGCGCTTCGCCGCGAGCTCGCGTATCGCCTTGGTGCCGGCGGCATCCAATCGGTACATTTCGCCGTTCCGGCGGACAGATCGGAAGGGAACGGAGGTCGGCTCGATGGTCTCGATCGTCCTGTACAGCAAGCTGGACTGCCCCTACTGCCGGATGGCGAAGCAGCTTCTCCGCCAGAAGCAGCAGGAGTGGACCGAGATCGACGTCGAGGCCGACCCCGCGCGCCGGGACGAAATGATCGAGCGCACCGGGCGCCGCAGCGTACCGCAGATCTTCATCGGCGATCGGTACGTCGGGGGCTTCGACGAACTGGCCGCCCTCGAGGATGCGGGAGAGCTGGACGCGTTGCTGGAGCGCGATCACGTCGAGGCGACGGCCGAGCACCGCCGCATCGTCATCGTGGGGAGCGGGCCGGCCGGCTACACGGCGGCGACCTACGCGGCCCGCGCCGAGTTCGAGCCGGTGGTCGTGGCCGGGCTCCAGTCCGGCGGTCAGCTCATGCTGACCACCGACGTCGAGAACTACCCCGGCTTCCCGGAGGGCGTGACGGGCCCGGAGCTGATGAAGCTCTTCCAGAAGCAGGCGCAACGCTTCGGAGCGCACGTCGTGCCGGAGGACGCGACCGAAATCGACCTGGCCCGGCGCCCGTTCCGCATCCGGACCGCGGAGCGCTCCTTCACGGCGGACGCCCTGATCCTGGCGACGGGGGCCTCGGCGAACTGGCTCGGTCTCGAATCGGAGACGCGGCTGCAGAACAAGGGTGTCTCGGCCTGTGCGACCTGCGATGGAGCGCTGTTTCGCGGCAAGCCCATGGCGGTGGTCGGCGGCGGAGACACGGCCATCGAGGAGGCTCTCTTCCTCACGCGCTTCGCGACCCGGGTGACGTTGATCCACCGGCGCGACCAGCTGCGAGCCTCGAAGATCATGCAGGAACGGGCCCGCGCCAACCACAAGATCGAATTTCTCTGGAACTCGCTCGTCGAAGAGGTGCTGGGCGACGACTTCGTCACCGGCGTGCGCGTTCGGGACACGCAGACGAGCGAGACCCGCAAGGTGCCGGTGGAGGCGCTCTTCGTGGCCATCGGTCACCGGCCGAATACCGATCTGGTGCGCGGCCAGCTCGAGCTCGATTCCGTCGGCTACATCAAGGTGGAGCCGGGAACGACCCGCACCTCGGTCGAGGGGGTGTTCGCCAGCGGCGATGCCATGGACCCCGTCTACCGCCAGGCGATCACGGCGGCCGGGACCGGCTGCATGGCCGCCATCGATGCCGAGCGCTGGCTCGCGGCGCAGGGGATCGAATAAGCGCCCTTGTGGCGCCCCGAGGCCGAGCCTAGGATTTTGTAGACATGGCGCTCTCGAAGGACCGTCTCGAGCGACTGATCTCGCACTCGACGGACATCGTCGTTGCGACCGACAGCAAGGGAATGGTCACCTACTACAACGACGGGGCCAAGCGGAGCCTCGGCTACACCCCGTCGGAGATCCTGGGGAAGTTCGTGGCCCAGGTCTACCCCGATCTCGACGAGGCCAAGCGCGTCATGCGGGCCATGCGCGATCCCGGCTACGGCGGCCGGGAGGTCATCGAGACCTTCGAGACCACGTTCCTGTCCAAGGCGGGCGAGCGGATTCCCGTCGCGATCTCCGGAGCCATCTATTACGACGAGCGCGGCGCCGAGGACGGGACGATCGGTTTCGCCAAGGACCTGCGCGAGATCCGCCGCAAGGATCAGCTCGCGACGCTGGGTGAGGTCGCCGTCGGCCTATCCCACGAGATCAACAATCCGCTCGCGGTGCTGCTGAATCAGGTGGAGCTCCTGGAACGGGACATCGAGGCGCTTGCGGGTGAGCGCGACATCGCGGTGGAGGTGGAGCGGCTCTACGCGATGCGCCGCGAGGTCTCACGCATCTCGGACATCCTGGCCCGCTTGGGCGAGATGGTGGAGACCGAGCAATACGAGACGATCGAGTACATCGGGCCGACCCGGATGATCGACCTCCGGAAGGAGCAGCAGCCTCTGCCCCCCGCGGATCCGAGGCTGCGGGGGCTGCGCATCCTGGTTGCGGACGACGATCCCGGCATCTGCCGCACCCTCGAGGAGATCCTCGAAGCCGAGGGCTGCGTCGTCGAGACCGCATGCGACGGCGCGGAAGCCCTTCAGCGCATCGAGACGAAGCGGTTCGACCTCGTCCTCACCGACGTGGTCATGCCCAACATGGACGGCCACGAGCTCTACTGCGCCCTGCGCGCGCGCTACCCGGAAGTGCCCGTGCTGATGATGACCGCCTTCCACTACGACAAGGACCACATCATCAAGCGCAGCCGGATGAAGGGCCTGTAGGGCGTCATCTTCAAGAAGCCCGTGGATCCGCAGCGGCTGCGTCAGGTCATCGGCGACATGGCGGGCCGGCGTCGGAGCTGATCGCCGCGCGCGTTCTCGCCGCGCAGACGCCCACGATCGTGCGCGCCCCCGCCCGCCGCAGGGCGCGGGCGGCCTCGGCCAGGGTGCTGCCCGTGGTGACGACGTCGTCTACGAGCCAGACCCGCGCCGGGAGCCGGAGGCCGTCGCGCGCGACGAAGGCCCGCCGCACGTTGCGCTGCCGCTCGCGTCGCTGGAGGCCGGTCTGGCTGGGCGTGTCGCGAAGCCGCCGCAGCGCCACGGGGTCGCTCCGCGACCGCAGGTCGCGGGCGAGGGCCCGGGCCAGGATCGCCGCGGGGTTGAAGCCGCGGGCGCGCAGGCGCCGCGGGTGCAGGGGTACGGGTACGACGAGTGCGGGCGGCGGTCCGGGGGCGCGGGCGCCGGCTTCCCGCACCAGGGCCCGGACCACCGCGCCGGGGGCGGGGTCGAGGCCGGCGATGCCGCGGCGGGGGTACTTGAAGCGCCGGATCCAGGTCTCCACGTCGCCCGCGAAGGCCACCGCGGCGACGCACGCGGCGAGCGGGGAAGACGCGCCGGCACAGGCGCGGCAGGGGCCCGCATTGTCAGTCGCGGGTGCCGACTGACACAGCGGGCACAGGTTCCGCGGAATCCGCGGCAGGGCCGCGTCACAGCGGCGGCAGAGTGCGGCACCTTCCTCGACGCCCGCTCCGCAGGCCGCGCAGGCGGCGGGCAGCGCGAGTTCGAGCAGGCCGCGGAGGAGGTCGAGCACCCGCGGGCTCCCGGGACCGGGGGCTGGAGTCTAGCGAGAGCGAGCGAAGACGCGGCCGGGAACCAGGCGGCTCCCTCCGCGAATGGCTCGGCCGCCAAGGGGGTGCGGAGTGTGCGGGCAGGAAATCACCCGGGTGGGGTGGGTTGCCCTGCGGAGGTCGAGGGCGGCCTGCGCTTGATTTCGCTGCGGGAGCCGCCTGGCCCCCGGCCGCTCCCTCCGCGAATGGCTCGGCCGCCAAGGGGGTGCGGAGTGTGCGGGCAGGAAATCACCCGGGTGGGGTGGGTTGCCCTGCGGAGGTCGAGGGCGGCCTGCGCTTGATTTCGCTGCGGGAGCCGC
>JAOTUO010000015.1 GCA_029863845.1 Myxococcales bacterium | reverse complement strand
CGCCCAGCAGTTCCAGGCTTACGACGTGCTCGCCGACCTGAATCTCAACGACCGCCTGATCGCGGAGTTCTACGGCTCGATGTCGGTGGTGCTGCTCTTCCTCGTCCCCGGCATCACGATGGGGCTGTTCGCGGCGGAGAAGAGCAAGGGGACCCAGGAGCTCCTGCTCACCAGCCCGCTCACGATCGGGGACATCGTGCTCGGGAAGTTCCTGGCGGGGGTGATCTTCATCGGGCTCCTGGTCCTGATCGTGGGGCTGTACCCCGCCATGCTCTTCCACTACGGCGACCCGGAACTGGGCAAGACCCTCTCCGGGCTGCTCGGCGTCCTCCTCGTGGGCTGGACCTACGTCGCGATCGGCGCCTTCGCCTCGTCGGTGACCCGCAACCAGGTCATCGCGTTCCTGATCGCCTTCGTGCTGCTGCTCTGCATGCTGCTGCTTCCCGCCATTTCGGAGCTCGGGGTGGCGGGCGGCGCCGGTCCCGTGAGCGAGATCCTCCGCTATCTCTCCACCAGCTCCCACTTCGAGGCGCTGGTGAAGGGACTCGTCGACACCTCGGACCTCGCCTACTTCGCCGTCATGATCGGGACTTTCCTGGTGCTCACCAAGACCGCCGTCGAGTCCGCGCGATGGCGCTGAGGGAGTTTGCAAGAGCATGACGGGAAGCGCGGCGTTGCTCGGTGCGCTCGGCACGGTGGGGATCGTCTTCGGCCTGCTGAGCTTTCTGCTGGCCATGCTCGGGGCTCCGTCGGACCCGTTCTGGATCGGGGCGAACCTGGTCGTGGGCTTCGTGCTGATCGGGATCAGCGCGGCTCTCAGCGTGGACGGCCTGCGCGAGCGCATGAGCTCGGGCGAAGCGCGGCGCGTCGGGAGGTACGGAACCAGCGCGATCCTGAGCACGCTTCTGACCATCGCCATTCTCGCGATGGGGGGCTTCCTCGCCCAGCGCTATCCCTTCCGCTTCGACTGGAGCGAGGCGAAGGTGCACTCGCTCTCGGACCAGAGCCTGAAGCTGCTCGCCGGTCTCGATCGGGACGTTCACGCCGTCGCCTTCTTCTCGCCCCTCGAGCAGACGCCGGTGCGCGATCTGCTCGACCGCTACGTCTACGCGAGCGACCACTTCCGGGTGGAGTACGTCAATCCGAGCGAGCGGCCCGACCTGATCGAGCGCTACGGAATCGCCCCCGAAGATCTCGGGCAGGGGCTCGTGCGCATCGCGATCGGGGAAGGGGTGACCCAGGTCGGCGAAGTGAGCGAGGAGAACATCACCAACGCGATGGTAAAGCTGTCCCGCACGGCCGACCGGAAGGTGTACTTCCTGAAGGGCCACAACGAGCGCGCCGTCGAAGGCGAGGCCGCCGCCGAGAAGGAGAGCTACGCGCGCGCCGCGGACGCCCTCCGCAACGAGAACTACGAGGTCGAGACTCTGCTGCTCGCGGCCGCGGGCGACGTGCCCGAGGACGCGGACGTCGTGATCGTCGCCGGCGCTACGCGGCCCCTGCTCGAGGAGGAGCACGTCGCGCTCCGGCGCTACCTCGAGCGGGGTGGCGCCGTGCTCGTCCTGGTGGATCCGCGCGCCAAGACGGATCTCGTGGAACGCGTGCGCGATTGGGGCGTGGACATCGGAAACGACGTCATCGTCGACCGGAAGCTCGCCATGTTCGGACGCGCCACGACGCCGTTCGCGGGCAGCTACGCCCCGGACCACGCCATCACGAGGGACCTGCAAGAGACGACGCTCTTCCACCTGGTGCGAAGCGTTCGGAGCGGCGAAGACGCGAAGGGCAACTTCACCGAGATCGTCTTTACCAGCGGGGATTCCTGGGCGGAGCGCGACATCGATCGCTTCTACGCGGAGGGGCGCGCCGAATTCGGTGGCGACGATCTGCAGGGTCCGGTTTCCATCGCGGTGGCCGGCACGCCGGACCTCGGCCGCGCCGGCTCCGAGCCGGCGGAGGCGAGCGACGAAGACGCGCCGGCGGGCGTCTCGCCGCCCGGCGAGGCCCACCTGGCGGTGTTCGGCGACTCCGACTTCGCCTCGAACGAGCTGATCGAGGCGTACCGCAATCGCGATCTGTTCGTGAACACCGTGAACTGGCTGCTCGGCGACGTCGAGGCGATTTCGATTCGGCCCGCTCTCTCTCGCGCCTCGCGCTTCCAGCTCACCACCGAGCAGTTCATGAACATCCGTACGCTTTCGCTGTTCGTCCTGCCGGAGGCGATCGCCGTGCTCGGCGTGGTCACCTGGTGGAGGCGGCGCTACGCCCCGGCCGGCTGACCGCAAGTGAACCCCCGCACCACCGGCATCGCGTTCCTGTTCGCCGCGGCGCTCTTCGCGTTCGTCTACTTCTACGAGATCCGGGGCGGGGTCGGCCGTCAGCAGGCCGAGGCGGCGGCCCGACGCCTGTTCCCCGCGGTCGAGGCCGAGGACGTCGAGTGGATCGCCCTGACCACCAGCGACGGCATCTCCGCCCGGGCCGAACGCCGGGACGACGCCTGGGAGCTCACCGAGCCCTGGGTCTTCCCCGGCGACGAGTTCGCGTTCGACGGCATGGCCTCGGCCCTCGCGCAGCTCTCTAGCGAGGCGATCTTCGACTCTCCGCAGCCGCCGGAGGTCTACGGCCTCGATGCCGACGAGCGCGAGGTGCGCTTCGGCGCGGGCGGGGAGGAGTTCTCGCTGCGCACCGGCGACAAGACTCCGGTGGGGGCCGACTCCTACGTTTCGGTCGGCGGCTCCGATGCCGTCTACACCGTGCAGACCGCCCGCATCAACGCCCTGCGCAGGGGCAGCGACGACCTGCGTGACAAGCGGATCCTGCACTTCGACACCGCGTCCATCGAGGGCCTGACGGCGACCTGGCCGGGGGGTGGGGTCGTGCTCGTGCGGGGCGACGACGACTGGCGCCTGACGGAGCCGCTCGAGGGGCCGGCCGACGCGACGACCGTGGACGCATTGCTCTCGAACCTCGCCTACCTGCGCGCCAGCGGCTTCGTGGACGATCCGCCGTCCGACCGCGAGGCCGGGCTGGCGCAACCGGACTTCGAGGTTGATCTGGCGGTGAGGAGCGTGACCGAGGGAGTCGAGCCGCGCCATCTGCGCCTCAGCGTCGGCCGGAGCCGCGACGGGAAGTCGCGGCTCGTGCGCGCAGAGCGGCCCTCGCTGTACCGCATCGCGGCGGAGCGAATCGCGGACTTTCCGCGGGACGTGGTCCGGTACCGCTTGCGGCAGCTCGCGGATTTTGCCGTCACCGATGCGACGCGCCTCGAGATCGTCTTCCAGCCGGCTGCGGATCGGCCCGAGAGCCTGGAGCCGGTGACGATCATGGCGACGCGCGGCGAGGCGGGCTGGACGTCGAGCCCCGAGCGCTTCAAGGCGGGTGCGATCGCGACGCTCGTCTCCGAGCTCTCGCGCCTGCGCGCGGACGACATCGTGGCCGAGAGCGCGGGACCCGACGAGCTGGGCGCGCTCCAGCTGGCGCCTGCGGCCGCCGTCTATCGCGTGTATGGCGCGGCGCCTGGGGGAGAGGCCGCCAGCGAGGTGAAGCTCGCCGAGGTGGCGATCGGCGCCGTGCGGGGCGACGCCGGCGTGCTGGCCCGGACCGAGGGCCGCGAGACGGTCTTCGAGTTCGACTACGCGCTGGCCGAGCACATCCCGGTGAGCCTCGCGGCGTTCCTCAATCGCTTCGTGTCGGAGGAGTCGGACGCCGCGGAGCCGGAGGAGACCGCCGCCGCCGATCCCGACGCCCCCCTCGCGGCATCCGACGAATCGCCCTAGCCGGTTCCCGAGGAACGCGGGCCTGCGAAGGCTCGTCAGGGCCGGGGCCGAGGGGGATCCCTCCTTTGCGGGGGCCCACCTTCGTTCGCCTCCGGCTCACTGCGCGGCGGCTCCGCCGCCTTGCGCGAATGGCTCGGCTTCGCCTGCCTTGATTTCGCTGCGCGATCCCCCTCGGCCCCGGCCTCCTAGCCGCGGAGGATCTCGAGCATGGCGTCGTGGATGCGGCCGTTGCTGGCGAGGCACTCGGCGCCGGAGGGGGGCGGGGCGGCGCCGGCGAGGTCGCTGGTGCGTCCTCCGGCCTCTTCGACGAGCAGCAGACCCGCGGCGACGTCCCAAGCGTGCAGGCGCAGTTCCCAGAAGCCGTCGAAACGGCCCGCGGCCACGTAGGCGAGGTCGAGCGCCGCGCTGCCGTCGCGACGCAGCGCGCGCGAGCTTTTCAGGAACGCGATGAAGTGGTTGACGTTGTCCCGCGGGTTGCGGCGCACGTCGTAGGCGAAGCCCGTCGCCAGCAGCGACTGGCCCAGCTCGTCGACCTCGGACACGCGCAGCGGGCGCCCGTTCAGCGTGGCGCCCTCGCCGCGCACCGCGCTGAACAGCTCGTCGAGCAGCGGGTCGTAGACGACGCCCACCGCGCGGCTTCCCTCGCGCTCCACGCCGATCGAGACGCAGAAGCGCGGATAGCCGTGCGCGTAGTTGGTGGTGCCGTCCAGCGGATCGATGATCCAGCGCCACGGGGCGTCGGGCCGGTCCCGGCCGCGGCCCTCCTCCGCGAGGATCGCGTCGTCGGGCCGCTCGGCGCTCAGGGCATCGACGATGAGCGCCTCGCAGGCGTGGTCGACGTCCGTCACCAGGTCGACGGAGCTGCTCTTCGTCCGGATCTCGATCGCCGTCGCGAAGCGCTCGCGCTGGAGCTCCCCGGCTTCGCGGGCCAGGCGCTCGGCGAGCCTGAGGACGTCGCGGTCCTCGCTCATGCGTCCGGCAGCCGAAACAGGCGACGGGCGTTGCGCGTGGTCGCGTGCGCGACCTCCTCGACCGGCACGTCGCGCGTCGCCGCCAGGACCTCTCCGACCAGCCGCACGCGTGCCGGCTCGTTGCGCTTGCCGCGAAAGCCCTCCGGAGACAGCAGCGGGGCGTCCGTCTCGACGAGCAGGCGATCGAGGGGCAGCTCCCGGGCCACGTCGCGGAGCCCGCGATCGCGCTTGAACGTGAGGATCCCCGAAAAGGAGATGAAGAGCCCCGCGTCCAGCGCCCGTCGCGCGAACTCGAGGGTTCCGGTGTAGCAGTGCAGGACGCCCTCCAGCTCGCCGCGACCCTCCGCCCGCCAGAGGTCCAACAGGTCGTCGTAGGCGACCGCATCGTCTCCGCGGACGTGGATCGTGACGGGCAGGTCGCGCTCCCGCGCGCTCGCCAGCTGCTCGGCGAAAACCTCGCGCTGCACCTCCCGTGGTGAGTGCGTGTAGTGGTAATCGAGGCCGCACTCCCCGACGGCCACCACCCGCGGATGGGCGAGCCAATCCGGCAGGCTCTGGCGTCCCGCGTCGTCGAGGCGGCTCGCCTCGTGGGGGTGCACGCCGGCCGTGGCGAAGACGTCCGGCTCCGATTCGGCCAGGCGGACGGCGCGCTCGTTGCGCTCGATGCCGTAGCCCGATCCGATGGCGATGAACGCCTCGACCCCGTCTTCGCGCGCGCGCGACAGGACCGCGCGGCGGTCTTCCTCGAACGCGTCCGCCGTGACGTGGCAGTGACTGTCGAGCCACACTCTAGGCGTCCTCGGCCGGCGGCTCGATGCGCGGGAACAGCGCCGGGCCCTTGACGGTAGGGGTCCCAGGCGCCAGGACGCCCCAGCGCGCGACGTCGTCCGGCAGGCGCGCCCCCTCGAGCGCCCCGGGAATGCCCAGGCGCTCCAGGATCGCCGGCGCGGTGGCGGGGAGGAAGGGCGCGATCATCAGCGCGGTGACGCGCAGGGCCTCGCAGGCCGTGTAGAGCGACGTGGACACGAGTCGCTTGGCTTCCTCGCCGCCGTCCCGTGCGGCCTTCCACGGGGCCCGCGTTTCGAGGTAGCGGTTGACGCCGTCGAGGAACCCGAAGATCGCTTCGAGGGCGCGGCTGACCTCGCAGCGGCGCAGGTGCCGATCGACCTGCGCGGCGGTGCGCGGTGCCGCTTCGGCGATCTCGTTCTCGAGGTCGTCCGGCGCACCGGGTTGCGGGACCCGGCCTCCGGAGTAGCGGGCGGTCATGTTCAGGGTGCGGCTCACGAGGTTGCCGAGATTGTTGGCGAGATCGGCATTGATCCGCGCGACGAGGCCCGCCTCGGTGAAGTTGGCGTCGAGGCCGAACACCATGTCGCGCAGCAGCACGTAGCGGAAGGCGTCGAAGCCGTAGCGTTGCTTCATGGCGAGCGGCGAGATCATGTTGCCCAGGCTCTTCGAGACCTTGCGCTTATCGACGTTCCAGTGGCCGTGTACGTTCAGGTGCCGGAAGAGCGGCGCACCGATCACGCGCAGCAGGATCGGCCAGAAGATCGCATGGGGCTTCAGGATGTCCTTCCCGATCACGTGCTCAGCTGCGCCCCACAGCCGCTCGAAGTCAGGGCCGTCGGGATAGCCGACCGCCGTCAGGTAGTTGATGAGGGCGTCGAACCACACGTAGCAGACGTAGTCGCCGTCGAAGGGCAGCTCGATGCCCCAGGAGAGGCGGTCCTTGGGGCGCGAGATGCACAGGTCGCCCAGGCCGCTCTCCTCCCGCAGCATCGCCAGCGTCTCCTTCCGGAACCCCGGCGGGCGGATGAAGTCGGGATGCTTCTCGATGGTGTCCGAGAGCCAATTGAAGTGCTTCGCAATGCGGAAGAAGTAGTTCGACTCCTTGCGCCGCTCCGGTGCGCGATCGTGGTCGCGGCACAGCCCGTCCGCCATGTCGCGTTCCGTCAGGAATCGCTCGCAGCCGACGCAGTAGAGCCCCTCGTACTCCTGGAAGTAGATCTCCCCCGCGTCGTACACCTTCTGCAGGATCAACTGCACCATTGCGACGTGATCCGGGTCGGTGGTCCGGATGAAGCGGTCGTAGGAGAAGCCCAGCTCGTCCCAGGTGCTCCGGAAGGCCTTCGAGTAGCGGTCGGCCACCGCCGTCGGCGTCTCGCCGCGCTGCTCCGCGACTTCGGCCACCTTCTCGCCGTGCTCGTCGGTCCCGGTGAGGAAGAAGGTCGGCTCGCCGGCCATTCGATGATAACGCGCGAGAGTGTCGACCACGACGGTCGTGTACGTGTGGCCGATGTGCGGCTCGGCGTTCACGTAGTAGATGGGGGTGGTGACGTAGAAGGCGCCAGTCATCGCAGCGCTACGTCGCGCAGCGCGAGCAGGGCGCGCTCGGCGACCATCTGGGGGTTCGCGTTGCGCTGGACCAGGGCCTTGCGGCAGGCGCTCAGGATCCGGTGCGCCTCGAGCGGGCGCCGCAGGTCCGGCGCCGGAGCGCGCGCGCCGACCGCGACGCGCGCACGCAGCCAGGCGCCCGACGTCTCGAGCAGTCGACTGGCGGCCTCGGCCGCGGGAGCGCGCGGCCCGCGGTACTCCTCGGCCCAGTCGAGTAGCTCCGGCAGCGTCGTCGTAGCGAGTCCGTCGAGACGCGTCACCAGCTCGCGGCTCTCGGGATCCGCGAAGGGATCCGCCGGCTGCGGCCGGAACAGCACCTTCTGACAGCGCGAGCGGACGGTGGCGAGCAGCCCGGCCGACCGCGCGGCGACGAGCACGAGCGAGGTGCGCGGCGGCGGCTCCTCCAGCAGCCGCAGCAGCGCGTTCTGCGACTCCTGGTTCAGCCACTCCGCGTCGGCGATCACGGCGGCGCGCCTGGCGCCCTCGGACGGGCGCAGCCGGAATGCGCTCTGGAGCGCGCGAATCTGTGCGATTCGAACACGCGTGTCGCCCTCACCGCGCTCGACCCAGAGGAGATCCGGGTGGTCGCCCACATGGCGGAGGAGGGGCCCCTTCTTCCCGGCGCCGTCGAGGCGAATCACGTCGCCGGGGGCCGACCGCCGGCACTCGCGGCACGACTCGCAGGGTCGGGGGACGGACGCGGTGCACACGAGTCCCCGCACAAACGCCAACGCCGCCTCCCGCGGCGCCGGACCGGGCCCCGCGAGCAGGTACGCGGAGTGGATGCGGTCATGCTCCAGGCTGCGTCGCAGCAGCGTCTCCGGATCGCTGGAGGCAGTGGACATGAGGCGAGGAGACTAGCAGCCGGGCTGCGGCAGCCCGACGGCGAACGCCCGGCCGGGTACCGCGCGGAGGGGATCTCCATCCAGCGATCCGGCGCCGGTGGGGTCCGTCTGCGAAAATATGGGTGTAAAAAGCCACGTGCTCACATCGGTGCATCGGAGCCGTTCAAGTCGTGTCTTCGCTTGCTTCTCAAGTCCCCGCTGCACCCGGCCGATCCCCTTCGACGAAGCGCACAACGGAGGGATCTCACATGGCTCTCAGCTCGTTCGGTCGGGGCCGCGACCTCGAAGGCAACCCCAGGTCCGAAGCCCGGCCGCCGCCGGCCGTCTCGTCGAGCCCCGGTGGTCTTACCGCGTTCATCGATCAGGGCTCCGACTTCGAGGGCAAGCTGTCGTTCAAGGACACCGTGCGGATCGACGGCCGCTTCCGGGGCGAGATCAGCAGTGAGAACACGCTGATCGTCGGAGAGAGCGGCGAGATCCAGGCGACGATCCGCTCGAACACCGTCGTGATGAGCGGCACCCTCGAAGGCGACATCGTCGCCAGCCACAAGGTCGTGCTCCACAAGACGGCGCGGGTCACCGGCAACATCGAGACCCCGTCCCTGATGATGGAGGAGGGCGCCATCCTGAACGGACAGGTGAAGATGGAGGTCCCCGGCACGCGGTCGGCGGCCGGGGGATCGCTCAAGGCGATTGCCGGTGGCGGCAGCCCGACCGGATCCGGGGGGCCCGCAAAGCCGTCCGAGGCCCAGCCCAAGGCCCCGAGTTCCTAGGGCCGGGCCTCCGGCGGAGGCGCCTGGGCGTCACCGCGAGGCGCGAATCACCTCGTCCCCCTCGCGCACGCGCTGGGAGACCTGGATTCCCACGACCTGGCCGGCACGGGCGACCTCGACCGCCTGGTGCTCGACCTCGATGTGCCCGACCCGGTGGTAGAAGTCCGTGGTGTGGCCGCGGAAGTGCAGCGTATCGCCCACCCGCACCTCACCGGAGTCGATCCGGACGATGGCCGCGTCGACGTGCCCGTAGTAGTGGGTGACCACGCCGATCCGATCGGGGGCGGCAGCCGCAACGGAGGGCGGCGGCGTCGGAGCCGCCGGCGCCGGGCGCACCACCGCCGGAGCGAAGGCGGCGGGTGCCGGGCGCGGCGCGGGACGCGCGAACGGGGCCGGCGGGGCACTGGGCGCTGCCGGGGCCGCCCGCTTCGGCGCGGCCTTCTTGCGGGCGCTCTTCTTCCGCCCGGCCTTCTTGCGGGCGGTCTTCTTGCGAGCGGTCTTCTTCCGTCCCGCCTTCTTGCGGGCGGCCTTCTTGCGAGCGGCCTTCTTGCGCCCGGCCTTCTTGCGAGCGGCCTTCTTGCGCCCGGTCTTCTTGCGGGCGCTCTTCTTCCGTCCCGCCTTCTTGCGGGCGGTCTTCTTGCGCCCGGCCTTCTTGCGGGCCTTCTTCTTCCCGCCAGCCTTGCGGCGGGCCGTCTTCTTGCGAGCGGCCTTCTTGCGTGCCGGCTTCCGCCCCCGGGCCTTCCGGCGCGTGGTGGATCGCTTGCGGGTTGCGGGTCGTTTGCGAGCGGCCATCTGCTCCCTCCCAGGTTGCCGTTCCATGGCGTGCGGATTCTAGGCGTGAGGCCGAAGACTGGTCAATGCATCGTTTCGGGGGTCGGATGCGGCGGCGTCGATTTGAGCTTCTCGAGCCCGGGCACTAGCCTTGCCCGCATGCGGGTCGTGGTGAAGCTGTTCGGGGCCGTCCGCGAGGCCGCCGGCGCCAAGGAGCTCTCGCTCGACCTGCCGGAGGGGGCCTCCGTGGCCGAATTGCGCGACCGGCTGTCCCGCGATCTCCCGGTCCTGGACGCCTTTGGTGAGCGTCTGGCTGTATCCGTGAACCTCGATCTGGTCCGATTCGACACGCCCCTTCACGAGGGCGACGAGGTCGCATTCCTGCCGCCCGTCGCGGGGGGCGGGGGCGCCTGCTCGATCTCGGAGCGCCCCCTCGACGTCAGCTCGGTGGTCGCGCGCGTGTCCGGCGCCGGCATCGGCGGCATCGTGAGCTTCGTCGGCACGGTCCGGGATCGGGCGCGCGGTCGGTCGATTCGCCACCTCGAGTACGAGGCCTACCCCGAAATGGCCGAGCGCGAGATGCAGAAGATCGTCGACGAGGCCGGGCGGCGCTGGCCCGGCTCGCGGGTGGCCATCGCCCACCGGGCGGGGCACCTGGAGGTGGGGGAGATCGCCGTGGTGGTGGTCGCAGCCGCCCCGCACCGGGCGGAGGCCTTCGCAGCCTGCCGCTTCGCCATCGACACGCTGAAGCAGACGGTCCCGATCTGGAAGAAGGAGATCGCGACCGACGGTGAGTTCTGGGTCGACGATCGACCGTGAGCGATCCCACCCCCGCGTCCAGCGCTCACCACCATCGTCGCAGCGCGCCCCGGCAGGTCCCCACGGCGGTGATCACGGTGAGCGACACGCGCACGCTCGAGACGGACGCCGGCGGGGCCCGGGTCGCCGAGCGGCTCGCCGAAGCAGGGCACCCCGTCGTCGCGCGGGAGATCGTCCCGGACGACCCCGATGCCATCGGCGAGGCGCTCCGCAGGGCTCTGAGCCGGGACGAGACCGGCGCCGTGATCCTCACGGGCGGCACCGGCGTGGCGCCGCGGGACGTGACGCCCGAGGCCGTCGCGCCGCTCCTCGAGCGCGTGATTCCGGGCTTCGGCGAGCTGTTCCGGATGCTCTCGTTCGGCGAGGTCGGCTCGGCGGCGCTGCTCTCGCGGGCGCTGGCCGGCATCGCGGCCGGCCGGGTGGTGTTCGTGATTCCCGGGTCGCGCGGTGCGGTCGATCTGGCGATGGACAGGCTCGTCCTTCCCGAGATCGGCCACCTGGCCGCCGAGGCCGTCAAGGTCCGCTGATTCGGCTCCGAAGAGTGTCCGATGCCGTCGCGAATCCGCAGGAGTCGACCCCGGCTGAGCGGGGACGCGCGACGCCGCCTTCTCTCCGGGCTCCGGCGGCGAGCGTCGCGGCTGGCCGGGCTGCTCCTGGCCCCGCTGGTCGGACTGCCGATCGGTGCGAGCGCCGAACCGCACATCTGGATCGATGCGCAGGGGGTCACGCACATCGCCGACGATCCCTCCGCGGTCCCGGAGGACGTCCGTCCGGGCGAGGGGCGACAGGCGCTGCGCGGGCTCTGGGACGAAGTGGTGGCGCCGCCGGGGCCCGTGCCGGCACGGCCCGCCGGCGCCAGCAGCAGCGAGGGGGACCGCACCCGACGCGTCATCCGCGGCGCCGTCGAAGACCTGGGGCGCGGCGAGAGTTCGCGCGCAGCGGCCGCCCTCGAGAGCGTGCTGCGCCTCGAACCGGGCCACCCCGAGGCACACTGGTACCTCGCCCTGCTGGATCGCCAGCGCGCACGCTACGAGAGCTCGGAGGCCCACCTCCGGGCGTTCCTGGCGGCTGCCGGCGACGATCTCGAGCCGTGGCGGGCGTCCGCCCGCCGCCGCCTGGCCGCGCTCGCCGATGAGCGACGGCTCGCCGATCCGGAGGTCGCGCCGGGTGCCGCGGCGTGGGTCGGGCTCGCGCACCCGCACTTTCGCGTCTACTACCGCTCCGAGCTGGCAGAGGCTGCGCCCGGCTACGCCGACACTGTTCTACGTTATCTCGACGAGGCGCGCGAGTCCGCGGCCCTGCGCCTGGGAGCGGTTCCCGAAGAGCCGATGGGCGTGCTCTTCTACGGCCGCGCCGCCTACGCCCATGCGCACCGACATCGCTTCTCCTTCCAGACGGTGGGCTTCTTCGACGGCCGCATCCACGTGGTCTCGGCGGCTCACCCCGCCGGCGAGCTGCGGGCTCTGCTATTCCACGAGTACGCCCACGCCGTCTACCATGAGCAGACCGGGACCGATCGGCCCTACTGGCTGAACGAGGGCCTCGCGGAGCTCTCGGAGCGGGTATCGAGCGGTCGGGCGGGGCTCACACACAGCGAGCGCGCGGCGCTGCGCCGACGCATGGACGCGGGCCGCTGGATTCCCCTGCGGAATCTCGCGCCCAGCTTCTCGGGGCTCGGTGACGACGACGCGCGCGCGGCCTACATCGAGTCGATGGCGGCCGCTGCCTGGATCGAGTGGCGCACGGACGCGGCGCAGCGGGCGCGCCTGCTCGCGCTGCTCGGCAAGGGGGTCGGTGCGGACGCGGCGCTGCGCGAGGTGATCGAGCTCGACACCGACGGCGTCGACGCCGCGCTGCGCGAGTTCGTCCGCTCCGAATTCCCGCCCCCCCGCAACAACGCCGTCCCGGCGTCCCGCTGAACGCCGACGGCAGCGGAAGACAACTACGCGTAGCCTTCGTCGAGCAGGCGCGCCGACTCGAGCAGGAGCTGCGTGACGCTCGCGTCGATGGTGGGATCCGGTGACTCGAGCTGCGGCGTGAAGGCGAAGCGCCCGGAGGTGGCGCCCACGAGCGCCAGGGCGGCGTCGAAGCCGAGCTGGTCCTTGGCCTCGGCGTGGATCGGGGCGCCATCGCGGAGCCACAGGCGGCCGCTGGCGACCTCCGCGTCGATCTCGAGGACCCCGGTCTTGCGGCCCATCTCGAGGATCTGGAGGACCGCGTAGGGGGGGATCTCAGCCAGGGCGCCGTGAAAGGCTTCGCCCTCGCTCGGCACGGGCCGTTCGAAGATCACCGTCTTGGCCTCGTTGGCCTCACCGCCGCCGTCCACGTCGGCTTCGACCCGGCAGAACGTGATCGTGCTGCCCCCGATCTGGATCCGGTCGCCCGGGTGGAGCTCGTGTTGCTGGACCCGCTCGCCGTTGACGAAGGTGCCGTTGGTGCTGCCGAGGTCGCGGAGCCGGAATTGCTGCCCCGAGCCCAAGATCTCCGCGTGGCGGCGCGAGGCGTCCGCACCGGGCAGGGGCAGGTCGCAGCTCCGGCTGCGCCCCAGGATGACGCTGCCCTTCGCTGCGAGCTTCACCGGGGGGCGGGGCGGAATGAAGAGCATCGATGTCGGGCGGCGCGCCATTGCGCCTCACGGGTCGGCAGGGAGGCGCGCGGCCTTTACCGCCGGGCCGCCTCTTGGACGGACAATCAATCCCCGCGGGGTAATTGCTCGATGAGGGCCGTGAGCAGGTGCAGGGCCTGCTCGTAGATGCCTGGAGCCTCGCTCTCGCGCGGCCCCGCGACGTTCAGCACGCGCGCGCCGCAGCGGTCGAGCCACCGCTCGACGGCGCGGACATCGCTCTCCGTCGCGAGGTCGAGCACCATCACGGGGCGCCCCTCGGCCCGGGCTCGTTCGATCGCGAGCGCGCTTCCCCCTGCTGGGGCTCCTCGGGATACGACGAGGGTGGCGTCGGAGTCCCGGGCGTTCCAGGCCGTGCGCTGGGCCGGCGCCGTCTCCGGCGTCTCGTCGAGCGGGTAGCGCTGTGCGATGGGTCCGTCTTCGGCCCAGCGGCCGCGGGGGCACCAGCCCCCACACGCGAGGCCGGCGGCGAGGGCCGCGTCGAGGGCGGCGCGATCCACGCCCGTCTGGCCGCCGGAGACGATCTTCAGGGGCGCCCCCATCACCGCACGTGAAAGCCGCGGAGCCCCTCGGGCGTCTCCTCGAAGACCTCGATGCGCTCGACCTCGGCCCAGCGCGGGCCGGCCCGGCAGAAGCGAACGAGCCCTTCCACCGCGTCGGTCGGTCCCTCGAACACGGCTTCCACGGTGCCGTCGCTGCGGTTGCGCACCCAGCCGTCGGCTCCCGCGCGGCGTGCCTCGTCCTGCGTCGAGCCGCGAAAGAACACGCCCTGCACCCGACCGTGGACCACCACGCGACGTCGGGTCCGGGCTTCCGCGCGCTCGCTCACGGCTCGGGTGCCTCAGTCCTTGGGCAGGGCGTAGTACTCGAAGTCGACGAGGTTCTGCTTGAGGTACTCGCGCATCCGGGCCACCAGGCGCGCCTCGAGCTGGCGGATGCGCTCGCGCGAGACGCCGAACTCCTCGCCGAGCTGCTGGAGCGTCTGGGGCGTCTCGGAGAGGATCCGTTCGTCGATGATGCGACGATCGCGCTCGTCGAGCGTCCGCGCGAACTCCCGCACCTTCTCGAAGAACACCTCGCGCAGCTCGGTTCCGGCGAGCTGATCCTCCGCGCTCTCCCCCGTGGCCGCAATGAAGTCGCCGAACTCGCCGCCCCCGTTGTCGGCACCTACGGGCGCGTTGAAGGAGATGTCGCCCTCGGCGAGGCGCTGCTCCATGTCGCGCACGTCGTTCTCGGAGACCTCGAGGCGCTCCGCGAGGAGCCGCGGCTCCGCCTCGAAGCCCTTGCTCTCGAGCTCGCGCTTCTCCTTGTTGAGGCGGAAGAAGAGCTTGCGCTGGGCGCGGGTCGTCCCGAGCCGCACGATGCGGATGTTGTCGAGGATGAACTTCAGGATGTAGGCGCGGATCCAGTAGGCGGCGTACGACGACACCTTCACGTCCCGGTAGGGGTCGAATCGGCGCACCGCCTGCATCAGGCCGACGTTGCCCTCCTGGATCAGGTCCAGGACGTTGACCCAGGCGCGCCGGTACTCCATGGCGATCTTCACGACGAGCCGCAGGTTCGAGAGCACGAGGCGCTGGGCGGCCTCCCGGTCGCCTTCCTCGCGCCAGCGGATGGCGAGCTCCTGCTCTTCCTCGCGGGAGATCGGGGCGTACGCCCGCAGCTCCGCCATGTAGCGCGTGAGCGCATCGACTCGTTCGATGGCGCGGTCGGAGCTGGAGGGCATGAGGCCTCGGCCGGGACCCACGATAGCAAGGGCGACGGGCGGAATCGCGCCGCGATTCCGACCCTGGGAGGCGACGAGTGGCGGGTCGCCCGCTACTGCTTGAGCGAGCGGACGTAGGCGATGAGGTCGGCGACCTGCTCCGGCGTGAGCACCGGCCAGGGGGCCATCATCTCCGATCCGCCGAATGCCAGCGCTCCCTTCGTGATCACGTTCTGGAGGTCGGCATCGGTGCCGGGCTTGCCGTCGCCGTCCGTATCGAACACGAATTCGCCCACGGTGAAGTCCCGCGGCGGCGGATTCAGCGTGGGTGCCACGGGCCCGTCGCCCTTGCCGGTCATCCCGTGACAGACAAAGCAGTACAGATCGAACTGCGCCTTGCCCGCGGCGGGGTCGCCCGCGGTTGCCGTCGCGGGAGCGATAAATGCCGCCAGCGCGACGAGCAGTGCGAGGCGAGTGCCGGAATTCGGGGTCGTCATGAGCTTCCTGTCTCCTGGTTGAGAACCGATTGCGGTGACTCCTCCCCCCCGCGAACGACGGCGGCCGGGGCGAGGGCCGAGCAGGTTAGAGAGGGATGCAGCGGGCGTCAATCGAGGCGCTTGCTCTTCCAGTCGCGCAGCACCTCCAGCAGGATCCGCACGCCGACACCCGTCGCTCCCCGTCCCTGGTAGGCGCCGGGCTTCGACGTCCATCCGGTCCCGGCGATGTCGAGGTGCACCCACGGGGTGTCCCCGACGAAATTGGAGAGGAACGCGGCGGCCGTCGAGGCTCCGGCTTCGCGCCCTCCGGTATTCTTGATGTCGGCCACCTCGCTTCGAATCTGCTTGCGATGCCCTTCCCACAGCGGCATGGGCCACGCCCGCTCGGACGCGACATCGCCCGCCTGGCGCACGATCTCGACGAGTCGTTCGCTGTTCCCGAACGCCCCCGACGCGAGCTTGCCGAGGGCGATCACGCAGGCCCCCGTCAGGGTCGCCAGGTCGATCATCGCCCGGGGCTCGAACTCGGTGCGCGCGAAGTGCAGCGCATCCGCCAGTACGACGCGGCCTTCGGCGTCCGTATTCATGACCTCGATCGTCTTTCCGGACATCGCCGTCACGATGTCGCCGGGGCGGTAGGCCGTGCCGCTGGGCATGTTCTCCGCCGCCGCGATGATGCCCACCACGTGCAGCGGAACCTTCAGCACGGCGCAGGCGCGCAGTGCCCCCACGACCGCGGCGGCTCCCGACATGTCGTGCTTCATCTCCTCCATGCCCGCCGAGGGCTTGATCGAGATGCCTCCCGAGTCGAAGGTGATCCCCTTGCCGACGAGGCAGATCGTCGGTTGACGCGAGCGGGTCTTGGCGCGCCCTCGGGTCGGGGGCGCGTTGTGCTCCAGCACGATGAGGCGCGGCGGGTTCGCGCTGCCCTGACCCACCGCGAGGATCCCGCCCATCTTCCGCCGCTTGAGCTCGGGCACGTCCAGGACGCGCACCCTCAGACCGACCTCGCGGGCCACGCGCTGCGAGCGCCGCGCCAGCTCCGACGGCGGCAGCTCGTTGGCGGGCTCGTTGGAGAGGTCCCGCGCGACGTTCTGGGATTCGCCGAGGCACACCCCGCGGGCCGCTCCCGCCCGCGCGGCGCGCAGGTCCACGCCCCGATCGAACGAGAGCGAGACTGCGGCGACCTCGCCGGGCGCATCTTCCGGCGGCGAGCGGTGCGCGTCGAAGCGGTAGCCGGCCAGCACCGCCCCCTCGGCGAGGGCCTGCGCGACGGCCGCGGCGCGCAGCCGGCGCACGTTCGGAGCGGCGATCGCCACCGAGGACGCGTGCCTTGCGGCGGCCTGCGACATCGCCGTGCCCGCCGCGCAGCGGAGCGCTTCCGCGTCGAGCGAGCCCTCGTCGCCCATCCCGACGAGCAGGACGCGCCGGGTACCGATCTCTCCAGCGGGGTAGACGAGCACCGACTGGCCCTGCTTGCCGCGAAAATCTCCGCTGGACACGATCGAGGAGATGCGACCGCCGAGGGCGCGGTCGACGGCGGCGATGCGGGCGGGCAGCTTCGGCTTCGACGGGTCCAGCGACGCGAGCGGCAGGGCGAGGACGTCGGCGGACGCGTCCACCGGGCTGCGGGAGTCGACTGAGACCTGCATCACATCTCCTTGTGCGGCGGCGGCTTTGCTTGAACTCGTTCGACGCGTTACCTAGACTCGCGCCCTCTCGCAACCGGGATGATCATGGGGTGCATCATCGTGGGGGCGGCGATGGGGGGAAGTCTCGCGAGCCTCGATGCGCTGAGCCTGGTCTGGCAGGCGAGTTGGGTCGTTCAGCTCGTCATTCTATTGCTCGTGGTCCTGTCGGTGGTCTCCTGGACGATCATCGGATTCAAGTGGCGCGAGCTTCGCCGCGCCGCGCAGGATAGCGAGGCTTTCCTCGAGGTCTATCACGAGGCTTCGCTGGACGCCGCCTACCGTGCCGCGCGAGACCTCGATCGCAGTCCCCTGGCCGCCATCTTTCTCGCCGCCCACGCCGAGATGAGCCGGCTGGCGCGCCTGGACGGGAAGTCGGCGCCGACCCACCTGGACGAACGCCACGTCCGGGTCCTCGCCCGCCAGATCGGCTGGACGGGGTCGCGGGAGGGCCTCCGTCTCGAACGCGGGCTGCCGTTCCTGGCCACGACGGGCAGCGCTGCGCCGTTCATCGGCCTCTTCGGCACGGTGGTCGGGATCATCAACGCCTTTCAGGGGATCGGCCGGGCGGGCTCCGCGAGCCTCGCGGTCGTGGCCCCCGGCATCGCCGAGGCGCTGATCGCGACGGCCGCGGGCTTGTTCGCGGCGATTCCGGCGACCATCTTCTACAACTACTTCGTGGGTGAGCTGCGCGGCCTGTCGAGCTCCATCGATCTCTTCGCCGGCGAGTTCGAGGGCGACCTGCGGCGGCTCACCGGCGCGCCGAAGGAACCGGTCCGCGCGGCGCGGTCCTGACCGGCGATGGCGGCGCCGCGCCCCGGCTCGACCCATCGGCCCCTGTCGGAGATCAACGTCACGCCCTTCGTGGACGTAGCGCTCGTGCTGCTGATCATCTTCATGGTGACGGCGCCCATGATGCAGCAGGGGATCGACGTGGACCTGCCGGAGACGACGACTCAGCCGCTTCGCATGCGGGAAGAGCCGCTGATCCTGACGGTCCAGAAGAGCGGCAAGTACTACCTTGCGCGCAAGGAGATTCCCGATTCGGAGCTGCGCGCGAAGCTCGAGGCGATCTTTGCTGGGCAGGACAAGAAGGAGATCTTTCTGCGGGCCGACCAGGACGTCGCGTACAAGTGGGTCGTGCGGGCTCTGGCTGCGGCCCGTGAGGCCGGCGCCACGAAGCTCGGTATGGTGACGGAGCCCGAATCCTAGTCGTCCGCGGGACCGGGAGCGGTCCTCGTTCCCGCGGGGGGTGCCGACCGGTCCATGGGGGGGCGGGCTCCGTCGGATCACGTGGGGGCGCGGGACGTGACAGCGACGAGTCTGGTCGCCTTCGATCTCGCCGGGATCCGGCGGCGTGAGCTGCGCCGGGCTCTGGCGATCTCGGCGAGTCTGCACGTGGCGCTGCTGGTAGCGCTGGTCGTGGTTCCCGAGAATCGGCCGCTGAAGCTTCCGAGCGTGATCACGGTGGACCTGGTGGCGGCGCCGTCGCGCCGGGCGCCGAAGGCGGTCAGGCCGGCGGCGAAGCCGGTGCCCCGGCCGCCCGTGCCCCAGAAGGTGGTGTTGCCCCAGGAGCCCACGTTGCCGAAGCCGCAGCCCCGGAGAGCGGCGCCCGAGCCGGTGCCGGAGCCTGTCGAGGAGAACTACGAGGACGTGCTGGCGGGTCTGCGCAGCGAGATGGGGGAGACGGCGCCGGAGCCGGTGCCCACGGCTCCGGCGCCCGCGGCCCCGGCGGGTGGGGGAGGGCTCGTCGCCGTCTCCCCCGAGGTTGCCGCCTGGGTGCGGCGGACCAAGATCCACGTGCGGAACGTCTGGGTCCTCCCGCCCGGCTTCCGGACGCAGCTGCTCCACACCCACGTGCTCGTCGAACTCGACGGCGACGGGCGCGTACTGGGCAGTCCAAAGGTCACGCAGCGCTCGGGGAACCCCTTCTATGACGACGGCGTGGTCCGGGCGATCGGCAAGGCCAGCCCGCTGCCGCCGCCGCCGATGGCGGGAAAGTGGACCTTCGTGTTCGCGCCCGAGGACAGCTACTGATGGAGCACTGCGTTTCCGCGGCCCTGCGCGCCGCGCTGGTGATGGCCCTTCTGGCACCGGCGACGTCTCGGTCCGCCAACGCCGAAGAGCGACCGGCCATCGTCGTCACACCGGGCTCGGAGCAGACCTACCGTGCCGCCGTCCAGCGCTTCGCAGATCTCTCTTTCTTCCCGGGCGCCGAGCGGGCGGCCGCGTTCCAGCGCGCGCTCGCGGAGGCCCTCGAGTTCTCGAGCGTGTTCCGGGTCATCGACGCCGAGGCCTTTCTCGGACCCGCGGTGACCGCTTCTCTGGACGACCCGCCGCCGGTCTGCTCCGACTGGACGCAGATCGGCGCCGACGCGCTGATCGAGGGCGAGCTCCGGGTCGACGCCTCGGAGAGGTCTGCGGAGTTCCGCGTCTGGGACACGGCGCGCTGCCGGCGCCTGCTCCGAAAACGCTACCGGGAGTCGGGGGTCGGGGACGCGAGCATCGTCGCCCGCCGCATCGCCGACGACGTCGTGGAGGCCTTCACCGGCGTCCACGGCGTCTCCGCCACCGAGATCGCGTTCGTCTCGAATCGCAGCGGGAGCTCCGAGATCTACGTGATGGACGCCGACGGCTCTCATCCGCGGGCCGCCACCGCGAACAGCTCCCTCAACAACTTCCCGTCCTGGTCCCCCAACGGCGATTCCATCCTGTACACGTCCTATCGCTCCGGCAACCGCCCCATGCTCTTCATCTCCACGCGCGGTCAGGGCCGGCCCGGTCCGGTCCTGCGCGACGGGGACTCGGGCCGGCCCCAGTACCGGGGCGTCTTCGATCCCACCGGAGATCGCATAGCCGTGGTGCTCAGTGCCGGAGGCGCCGCCGAGGTCTATACGGTGCGCCCGGGGGGGCGGGGCCTGCGTCGCCTGACGAACAATCGTGTGATCGACATCGCGCCGACGTGGTCGCCGGACGGCAAGCAGATCGCCTTCGTTTCGGACCGGTCGGGGTCGCCGCAGGTCTACGTCATGGATGCCGACGGAAAGAACCTTCGCCGTCTGACCTACGACGGCAGCTACAACACGCACCCCGCGTGGTCGCCCGACGGCAAATGGATCGCCTACGAGTCGCGGATCGAAGGCCAGTTCGACATCTGGTTGATCGATCCCGACGGAAATGTCAACGTCCCGCTGGTGTTCCACCCGCGCAATGACGAGTCGCCCAGCTGGGCGCCGGACGGTACGAAGGTCGCGTTTTCTTCGACGCGTCGCGGGCGCCCGGACATCTACATCATCGACCTGAGCGGGGAGAACCTTCGGAGACTCACGCGGGACGCCGGCAGCAACACGAGCCCCGCCTGGGGACCCTACCCGCGGTAGATCGAGCTGGTTCGCTCGGAGGAGGAGAGCCCGATGAAAAGCCACCCTGCCGTGCGACTCGGCGCGATCGCCCTCGTGTTGATGCCGCTGGCGGCGGGTTGTGTGACCGTTGCCGAGTTCCGCAAGCTGGAGCGCGACGTCATCGACCTCAAGCGCGGCGGCGGGGTCGCGGGGGCGAGCGGCGCGCGCGTGGCCGAGATGTCGGCCCAGGTCGAGAGTCTCGAGCAGCAGCTCGCGCGCATCGAGGGTCGCCTGGAGGTCACGGAGCACAACGTGGAGGCCGCGATGCGGGAAGCGCGGGCGGCGCGCGCTGACGCCGCGTCGGCGGCGTCTCGGGCCCCGGGGCCCGGCGCGGCGACCGGCGCTGGGACGAGGTCCGGGGGGACCCCGCAGGAATCCGACGCGGATGCCGAGACGCCCGCGGGCGGCGTTTCCGACGAGGTTCGCGCCTATCGGGGCGCGTACGCCGCGTGGCGGAGTGGGGACCCCGAGACCTGTATTGACCAGTTCCGGAAGTTTCTCCAGACTTACCCGGATTCGGCCTACGCCGATGACGCGGCGTACTGGATGGCCGACTGTTACTTCAAGGATGGAGACTACAAGACCGCCGTCTTGCGCTTCGATGACGTGGCTGCGCGGTATCCGACGGGCAATAAAGCCGCGGACGCGCTCTACCGACAGGGAGAGGCCCTGCTGAGGCTGGGTCCTGGCTTCGGCAAGGCGGCGGGCAAGGCATTCGAGCGCGTGCTGAAGGAGTACCCGGACTCGGCGCGCGCCCCGGAGGCCAAACGGCAACTGGATCTGCTCGGTTCCGGCTGACCGGAGGCGAGCAGGGGGTGGCGCAGGGCGCGCGAAGAGCACTCGACGAGCGACTCGACCAACGAGGTGAAAAGGCGTTGAAGAAGCGGGACGTCCAGAAGTTTCAGAAGCTCTTGCTCGCACAGCGCGAGCAAGTGCTGGGTCATTCGAAGCGCCCACTGTCGGAGGAGATCCAGGTCGACCCCGACGATTTTCCGGACGAGATCGACATCGCCTCGTCCGAGGTGAACCTCCAGTTCGCCGGTCGCTTGCGCGAGCGCGAGCAGGGGCTGCTCGCGAAGATCAACACCGCCCTGGAGAAGATCGAGCGAGGCGAGTACGGCGCCTGCATCAGCTGCGGAGAGGAGATCGGCGTCAAGCGCCTGAAGGCGCGCCCCGTGGCCGAGCTCTGCATCGACTGCAAATCCGAGCAGGAGAAGCTCGAACGCCGCACGGGCTAGGCCCCGGATGTCGGATCCCGACCTCGTTCTCGGCATCGAGAGCTCGTGCGACGAAATGGCGGCCGCCGTCGTCCGGCGCGGGCGCGAGATCGTGGCGAGCGTGGTTCACGGCCAGGCCGAGGTGCACCGCCCCTACGGGGGCGTGGTTCCGGAGCTGGCCTCCCGGGACCACGTCCGGGCGGTTTCCCGCGTCGTGGGCGCAGCGCTGGAGCGGGCGGGTCTTGAGTCCGAGGCCCTGGACGCGGTGGCCGTGACCGCGGGCCCCGGCCTGGTGGGGTCGCTCCTCGTCGGGCTCTCCTTCGGAAAGGCGCTCGCGTACCGCCTCGGCATCCCCGTCGTGGGCGTGCACCACGTGGCCGGACACCTCGCCTCGGCGGAGCTGGCCGACGACGCCCTGCGCGCTCCCTACGTCGGGCTGGTCGTTTCCGGGGCGCACACGGCGCTCTACCGCGTCCGCGAGGCCGCGCCTCCGCTTCTGCTCGGCGAGACGCGCGACGATGCCGTGGGCGAGGCCTTCGACAAGGTCGCGAGACTGCTGCGCTTGCCCTATCCGGGGGGGCCGTCGGTCTCCGCGGCGGCGCTCCGAGGCGACCCGCGCGCCGTGGCGTTTCCGCGTCCCCTGGCGGGCGAGCCCGGGCTCGAATTCTCGTTCAGCGGCCTGAAGACGGCGGTGGCCATCGAGGTGGAACGGCGTGCGGGAGGGCGGCCGCTTCCGGCCGCCGCGGTCGCGGACCTCGCAGCGTCGTTCGAGGCGGCGGCGGTCGACGTGCTGGTGGCGCGCGCGCGCCGGGCACTGGCCGGCGCGCGCCCGGCGAGGCTGGCCGTCGTCGGCGGCGTCGCCGCGAACCGCCGACTGCGCGAGCGCATGCAGGCAGCGGCGCGCGAGGACGCCTTCGAGGTCGTGTTCCCGCCGCCGGACCTGTGTACGGACAACGCCGCGATGATCGCCGCGGCGGGCTTCGCCCTGCTGGTGCGCGGTGAACGCCACGGCATGTCCCTCAACTCCTTCTCGCGCATTCCAATCGGTGCGACGCTCGGAGCGTCGCCGGCGCTCGAGTGAGTGCGGCGAAGGTCCGCTCCTTTCTCGGTCGGCACGCGCTGCTCGCGCGCCGCGATCTGGGTCAGAACTTCCTGTTCGACGACAGCCTGGCGCGCCGCCTCGTCGACCTCGCCGGGGTCGGGTCCGCCGACACGGTGATCGAGATCGGCACGGGCCTGGGAACCCTGACGCGGGCGCTGGCGGAGCGCGCGGCGCGGGTCGTCACGCTCGAGGTCGACGCGGGACTGGTGCGGGCCCTGCGCGCCGAGGCGATGCTGCCGGCCGGCGTCGAGCTGATCCACACCGATGTCCTCGAGTGCGATCTGGCGGCTCTGGTGCGGGCGGCAAAGCCGCCCGTTCGGATCGTCGCGAATCTTCCGTACTCGATCGCCGCCGTCGTCGAGCGCCGGCTGCTCGACCTGCGCGCGGCGCTCGTGGACTGGTCGGTCATGGTGCAGCGCGAGGTCGCGGAGCGGCTGCGAGCGGCGCCGGGCTCGCGTGACTACGGTTCCCTGGCCATACTGCACGCGCTCACCGTGAACGTGACCCAGGCGATGACGCTCGAGCCGCGCTGTTTCTACCCCGTGCCGCGCGTGCGCTCGGCGTTCCTCCTCGTCGCACCTCTCCGTCGGCCCCTCGTTGGTGAGCTGGAATTCGAGTGGGTGGAGCGCGTGGCGCGTGCGGCCTTCTCGCACCGCCGAAAGACCCTCGTGAACTCTCTGCGCAGCAGCGCGCTCGACCCGCCCCCGTCCTCGCGGGCGATCGAGCGGGCCCTGGAACGCGTCGGCGCGGCACCGGGCGTGCGCGCGGAACGACTCACGCCCGGCCAGATCCTCGACCTCGCGCGCTGGCTCGAGGCCGAGCGCGAGGGGGCCCCGTAGGCGCCGTGGATCCCGCCGAGCTCGTGCGACAGCTCGTCGATCTCGCCGAGGCGGCGGGCTTCGAGGTTCGCCCCCTGCGGGGCTCGGCCTTCGGCGAGAGCGAGCGGGCCGCCTCCAGCGGGGTGTGTCAGGTGCGCGGCTCGACCTGGGTGCTGCTCGATCCCGCCGATCCGGTCGAAGACCACATCGCCGTGCTCGTCGCCGCCCTGAAGACCCACGCGCCGGACTTCCTGGAGACTCGCTACCTGCCGCCGGCGCTTCGCGAGCGGATTCACGGCCGTGGCGGTCCGTCTTGACACCCGTGCCGCCGACCCCATATCCTCTTCGGGTCGGAGGGGTCTCGCAGGGTGCGATCCCCATCCGAAGCAGCGAGCCCGTGCGCGGAAGCGCCGGGAAGACAAGGACGACGCCTCGTAACGCCCGGAACAACGCTCGGATCCACTCGTGGACCGAGACGGGGGCGATTCCAGGCAGGCGCGCGGTTTGGCCGCGCGCAGTTGCCGCGCCTCCGAGATGACTCGGCAGGCGCGTTTTTGCTTTTTCGGCCGCGATGCGCATGGGCAGCGGAGGCGCCCATGTCGACGGTCACCGCCGAGTCCACCCGCGAGCACCGGATCACCCTGCCCGTACTCGCCCGGCGCAAGCGCCGCGGCCAGAAGATCTCGATGCTCACCGCCTACGACTACACCTTTGCGTGCATCTTCGACACCGCCGGCATCGACGTCCTGCTGGTGGGCGACTCGCTGGGCAACGTGGTCCAGGGTCGGGACACGACGCTGCCGGTGACCCTCGACGAGGTCGTCTATCACACGCGTCTGGTCTCGCGCGCCGTTCGGCGGGCGCTGCTCGTCGCGGACCTCCCGTTCGGGAGCTACCAGGTTTCGCCCGAAGAAGCGGTTCGCAGCGCCGTTCGCTGCTTGAAGGAGGGCGGCGCCCACGCCGTCAAGCTCGAGGGCGGCACCGCGGTCGCGAGCGCCATCGAGCGCATCGTCGCCGCCGAGATCCCCGTCATGGGCCACGTCGGTCTCACGCCGCAGGCCATCCACCGGATGGGCGGACACCGCGTGCAGGGCCGCACCGCGAAGAGCCGCGCCCGCGTGCTCGCGGACGCGCGGGCGGTGGAGGCGGCCGGGGCCTTCGCGGTCGTGCTCGAGGGCATGCCCGCCGACCTCGCCGCCGAGATCACGGATGCGCTGAGCGTTCCGACCATCGGCATCGGCGCCGGTTCCCACTGCGACGGCCAGGTGCTGGTGATGCACGATCTGCTCGGGCTCGGCGACTGGACCCCCAGCTTCGTCAAGCAGTACGCCCATCTCGGCGCGCTGGCGTCTCAGGCGGCGCGCAGCTTCGCCGAGGAGGTGGCCTCCGGAAAGTTTCCCGACGAGGAGCACTCCTACCGCTGACTGCCATGCGCATCGTAAAGACCGTTCGCGAGCTGCAAGCCGTGGCCGACGCCGAGCGCGTCGCAGGGCTGCGGATCGCCCTGGTGCCGACACTGGGCGCGCTCCACGCCGGGCACCTCTCCCTGGTGGACGAGGCGCGGCGGCGCGCCGACCGCGTGTGGGTCTCCATATTCGTCAACCCGACGCAGTTCGACGACGAGCGGGACCTCGAAGCCTATCCGCGCACGCTGGCCGCCGACCTCGCGCGCTGCCGCGAGGCGGGCGTCGACGCGGTCTTCCTGCCGCCGGCGGAGGAGATGTACCCCGCCGGCGACCCGACCTGGGTGGAGGTGGCGGGGCTGACGCAATCGCTCTGCGGCGCGGCGCGACCCGGGCACTTCCGCGGCGTGACGACGATCGTGGCGAAGCTGCTGCTCGCCGCGAAGCCCCACGTCGCCGTATTCGGCGAGAAGGACTTCCAGCAGCTCGTGGTGATCCGGCGCATGGCGCGGGACCTGGGCTTCGACGTCGAGATCGTCGGCGCGCCGATCGTTCGGGAGGCCGACGGGATCGCGCTCTCCAGCCGCAACGCGCGGCTCGACCCCGAAGCCCGCGCGCAGGCGCGGGTGCTCTCCCGCGCGCTCGCCGCCGTCGAGCGCGCCGTGGCCGCCGACGAGCGCGACACGGCGCGCCTGCTCCATCTCGTCCGGTCGGAGATCGAAAAGGCGCCGCGCGCCGAGATCGACTACGCCGAGCTGCGCGATCCCGAATCGCTCGAGCCCGTGCCCCCGCGCCTCAGCGGCCCCGCGCTCGTGGCCCTCGCCGTGTGGCTGCGGCCCGCCGTTCGCGGCTCCGGGCCGGGCGTGCGCCTGATCGACAACCGCGTCCTGCATCCGCCGAACGGCCAGGAGGACCCCCCGTGACCCGAACCATGCTCAAGTCCAAGATCCACCGCGCCACCGTCACCGAGGCCAACGTCGAGTACGAGGGGAGCGTCACCATCGACAGCGACCTCCTGCGGGCTGCCGACATCCTGCCCTACGAGCAGGTCGACATCTACGATTGCAGCAACGGCCACCGCCTCCAGACCTACGTGATCCAGGGCGAGGCGGGGTCGGGCGAGATCTGCGTGAACGGCGCCGCTGCGCACCTCGTCAAGCCGCACGATCTCGTCATCATCTGCTCCTACGTCCAGGTGGACGATGTCGAGGCCCGCGACTGGCAGGCCCGGCGGATCTTCGTGGACGAGGCCAACCGGATCCGCGCCTGACGCCCGGTCGCTCCGAGGGCCCGCGCGTCCCAGCGGCAGAATCGTTACCCTTGCGCGGCGATGGCCGATGACGCTTCCGATCGCAAAGTCATCGCCACCAACCGCAGGGCGCGCTACGAGTACGAGATCCTCGACACCTTCGAGGCGGGCGTCGCGCTCCTGGGTCCTGAGGTCAAGTCGCTCCGCGCGGGAAAGGCCAACCTCTCCGACGCCTACGCCGCGATCCGCGGCCGCGAGGTCTACCTGGTCGGCGCCCACATCGGCTCCTACCCGCAGGCCGGGCGCGCCAACGTCGATCCGCGCCGCGAGCGCAAGCTGCTGCTGCATCGGGCCGAGATCGCCCGGCTCCGGGGCCGCGTCGCGGAGCGGGGCTTCACGCTGATTCCGCTACAGCTCTACTTCAAGAGCGGCCGAGCCAAGGTGGAGCTGGCCGTCGCGCGCGGCAAGCGCCGCTACGACAAGCGCGAGGCGATTCGCCAACGCGAGACCGACCGCGAGCTGCGGCGCACGGCGCGCTCTCGCGGCCGGTTCCGGTCGTGACCCCGGCGTCGGCTCCGGGCGCGCTGCTCGCGCTGGCGCTCGTCGGGTGGGGTTGCGCCGGCGCGAGCGAGTTCGCGGAGTCGGACGTCTTCTACGCGCCCGGTCGTTACGATTACGACGGCTTCCGCGCGTCGCACCCCGATCTGCTCGAGCCCAACTACCTCCCGTTCATGGTGCACCGCTACCGCACGGGGGACGGGGAGGGCGACGTTCTGGCGTTCTGCCGCTGGCCGTCGGATGCGATGCCGCTGCCCGTCCACATCCGTCCGCCGCAGATCCCGGAGGCGTTGCAGGACGAGTTCCACCGGCAGGATCCCGCCGCTTACGTGCAGGCCGTGGAAGCGGCGCTCGCGGTCTGGGAGCAGGGCCTCGAGGGGCTCGTCGGCTTCCGGAACGTCGCGAGCAGCGACGCCGCGGAGCTCGAGGTCCTGCTCGAGGCCGAGGCGGGGCCCGAGGCGTCCGGGGACCGCCAGCTGCTCGGGGGCGTTCGGCTGCGCGGAGCCTGTCGCGTCGAGGGTTGGGCGCGCGAGG
>JAOTUO010000235.1 GCA_029863845.1 Myxococcales bacterium | reverse complement strand
CGATCCGCGAGGAGCGCGCCACCAACCCCTTCCTCCGCGCCGCCAGCGCCGCCGAGCTCGGCCGCATCCGCACGCTCAAGGACAATTTCTAGCCCCCGCCCACGTCGGAGGCGACCGGAGCCGCCGAGGATCCCTCCGCGAATGGCTCGGCCGCCAAGGGTCTACGTGTTGAGCCGGGAGGCATCGACCTGGGCGAGGCGCAGCGCCCTGCGGAGATCCAGGGCGGCCTGCGCTTGATTTCGCTGCGGGATCCTCGGCGGCTCCGGTCGCTGGCGTGTCGGATCTACACGCGGAGCAGGCTGCGGATCAGGGACGGCAGGCGGGTCGTGAAGAGCGACTCGGACCAGCGCGTGACGCGCTGTATCGCCACGAGCGCGTCGCCCTGGCCGGACCAATGGGAGCGGACGACGTCGGGGTGCACGTGGTTGAGAATCCGGGACAGCGTCGCCGCGACGATCACCAGGTCGTCCACCAACCCCACGGGTCCCACGACCAACGCCGGGATCAGATCCAGCGGCGAGAGCACGTAGCCCAGGCCGAGAATCTCCAGGAGCTTGGCCGGCTTCGGCACGCGCTCGTCGCGCATCAGCCTCACCAGCAGCACGGTCAGGTCCGGCAGCAGCAGGATCAGGTCGCGCAGCCCGGAGGACGCCCCCGGCGGGTGCTCGACGACCTGGGTGCGAACGCGGTCGTAGAGGCGCCGCTCGCGCGGATTGAGCTCGATGGTGACCGTCTCTTCAGGCACGGGCCCGCCTCGAAGCGACCGCAGCGTCGCCGTCCTCCTCGAATCGGATCCACTGCGGCCGGTCGGCCCCGTCGTAGGCCTCCGTCGCGAACAGCGGCTCTCGGACCGTCCACAGCCGTGGCAGGAGCTCCGCGACGTCGTCGACGAGCGGCAGCTCCCCGAGCCGCTCGATCGGTTGCCAGGCGACTTCCAGGCCCTGCCGCGGTTGCAGCTCGCGGCCCGGCGCCTCACCGACGAACACGAACAGGACGTGCGCGTGTCCGAGCAGTCCGGACTCGTGGATCACGCCGCACAGGCGGAGCCCCTCCACGTCGAGTCCCGTTTCCTCGCGAAGCTCGCGCCGGGCCGCCGCGCGAATGCCTTCGCCGGGCTCTACGTGTCCGCCGACGCCGTTCCACAGGCCGCGGAAGCGGTCACTCGCATCGGGATGACGCAGCAGCAGCACGTCCGTGCCGCTGCGGACGAACGCCAGCGTCACGAGACGCGCGCTGTGTCTGCCGCTCTCGACGGTCACCGGACTCCCCCCGGGCCCCGCGTGCCGGGACCCGCCTCGGCGGGCGTCAGCGCGCCCACCAGCGCGCGCCCGTCGGTGTCGCCGAGCTCGATCCCGAGCAGCCTGGCCACCGTCGGGGCGACGTCGGTCAGACGCATGCGCGGAACGCGAATGCCCGATCGCAGCCCGCGTCCCCACGCGACGAAGCCCGCGTTCATCGCCGCGCGGGTTGGAAGGTAGCCGCCGGCGCCCCGGATCGCCGCCGGCCGCAGCAGCTCCGCGCGCGCGGAGTCGCCGAACGCGAACCCGGGCTCCGCCTCGAGCCCGAACCAGGCGTCGGGATCGGCTCCCAGGTCCAGCAGCGCCCGGGCCGCGACCACGCGGAACGCGCGCGTACGGGAGGCCGCGGCTGCCAGCACGCCGCGCGCCCGCACGGCATCCCACTCGCTTTGCGCATACACGAATGCGGATCCCCCGTTCGAACGCGCGATCGCGGACCAACTCGCGACCCCGTCCGACCCGCCGTCGGCGGGGACCAACAATCCCTCGCGGGCCAGGAGCGCGTTCGGCGACAGCTCGGTGTGGATGTCGACCCAGCCGTGGTCGCCGCAGACCACGATCGCCGACGCGCCGATCCGGGCGCCGTCCGTGAGACACGCGGCGAGCCGGGCGATCCGGCCGTCCGCTCGCCCGAAGGCGGCGCGCGTCTCGGCCGCGTGCGATCCGAACTCGCGGAGCGCGGCCTCGGTCTGGGATAGGTGCAGCAGCAGCAGCGCGGGGGGCGCGGGAGCGTCGAGGATCTCGCACGCGATCTCCGTGAGGATCGCATCGCGCACGGGGCCCGGGCGGTCCGCGGCGGGTGCGCCTCCGCCCGCCGCCTCGGCGCGAGCGAGGAGGCTCGGCGTGGCCGAATCGGCCAGTACGCCGAGCCACGTCTCGCCGCGACGACTGGGGACGATGTCGGGGATCAGCAGCGGAATGGCGGCGCCCACCGTCGAGGGCCAGCCCAGCGCCGCCACCTGACGCTTCCCGTCCGCCGTGACCTGCCACAGGGTCGCCGCGCGGAGGTGGCTCGCATGCCAGAAGCGCGCCGAGCGCACGCCCCGGGAGCCAAGCCGCCGGTCCGCGGTGATGCCGTGCACCGCCGGCCTCTGGCCGGTGACGAGGCTCGCGTGCGCCGGGTACGAGGCCGCCGGCGCCACCGACTCGACGCTCTCCGCCGCCACGCCCGCCCGCGCCAGGGCCGCGAGCGTGGGCATGGCCGGGCTCTCGCCTGCGTGGCGCTCCGGCGTGAGCCCCGCCACGGAGACGACCAGCACGTGCGCCGGACGCGTCGAGGCGCCGGCGAGCAGAGGAGGCGAGAACGCCTGCGGCCCGGCGCCAGCGCGATCGGGCGGCTCGGGGCCGGCACAAGCCGCGGCGGCTGCCGCGAGCGCGGCGACCCGGAGCAGGCCGCGCCGGACTTTCACGCCGCCCCGTGAAGAGATCCGGGGCCGCGTTCGAGCCGAGCCCGCTCCCGCTCGCGCCGCTTCCCCGCCATCAGGTGAAGACTCTCTCGCGCTCGCGGAGCCCGCGCTCGATCAGATCCGCCACGGCCCGCTTGACCTGCTCCACCTTCTCCTCGATGACCGCGTCCTCGTCCGAGGCCTCTCCCTCGAAGTGCAGGGGAGCGCCGAAGTAGATGCGGTACTTCACCGGCAGCGGAAGGATGCCCAGCGGGCCGAGCCAGGGGAAGCCCAGGGTGATGGGGAACGCCGGCATGCCGAGCAGACGGCCCACCCCTTTCAGGTTGACCAGGCCCGGTTGCTGCTCTTCGGACCCGATGATCGCAACCGGAACGATCGGTGCGCGCGTCTGCAAGGCGAGCCGCATGAACCCCGTGCCGAAATGCTGGAGCTGGTAGCGCTGAGGGAAAGGCTTGTTGATCCCGCGCACACCTTCGGGGAAGACCATGACGCACTCGCCGTTCTCCAGCATGTGGACACAGTTCTCCGGCGTACCGACCAGGGTGCCGGCGCGGGCCAGGGCCACGCTCACCCAGGGCAACCGGGGGATCCAGTACTCGCCCATGGCCCGGGCGATGCGCGGAGGCTCCGCCTCGAGAAGCAGCGACGCCGCGAGCATCACCCCGTCGAAGGGGAGCTGACCGGCGTGATTCGCGATGAGCAGCATGCGTCCGTGCGGCAGGCGCTCGATATCGAAGGTCTCGACCCGGAAGTACCAGCGGTAGAGGAGGATTCCCGGCAAGGCGACGCGGCGCAGCCACTCCGGGCTCATCCCGTACCCGTCGAACCCGAACTCGTTGATCGCGTTCGGGACCTTGCGCAGGCGCTCCTCGCACTCCTGCTGCAGCCCCCGAACCGAGAGCGGGGTCAGGGCGCCCGCGAGATCCGCCAGCACCTCCTTCAAGCCCGATTTCCCGTGCGCCGCCACGCGAAGCTACCGACGCAGACTCTGGAAGATTTCTTCGAGGCTGAAGAGCGGGCGGAAGTTGGTGGCCTCGACGAAGCGATCTCCGGCGACCGTGATGGGGTACTTGAGATAGTCGATGGCTCCCGGCGGATAGGAGATCAGGCCCCAGCGGAAGAGCCTGTCGAACAGCGGTCGCATGATGGGCTCCGGCATGGGCAGCGCCCTGCCGCCGGTCTCGCGGATCGCGGTGTGCAGCGGCACCTCGCCCGGGCCCGTGACGTTGAACACCCCCTGAAGCCCGTGCTCCAGCGCGAGCGCGATGGCCTCGCTGAGGTCCTCCTCGTGAATGAACTGCATCATCGGATCGAATCCCATCACCGTCGGGACGCGAGGCTCCCGCAGGTACTGGCCGATCATCGAGTGCACGTAGTACCCGAGGACGTTCGCCGGGCGCAGCACGCAGGTGCGGATGTGCGGGTAGCGCCACAGGAAGGCCGATGCGAGGGTATCGACCTCTACCAGGTCCCGGATCTCGGGATAGGACCGGCTGGCGGACAGCGGCGAATCCTCGTCCATGTAGTAGGGGTTCTCGGGGAAGGCCCCGTAGACGTAGCTGCTCGAGAGCACCACCAGCGATTGCACGCCGTGGTTGACGCAGTGATCGAGCAGCTGCTTGGTGCCGCGGACGTTGACGTCGTGGCGCATGCTCGCTCCGGCGCGGAAGTGCCGGATGAAGCCCATGTGGACCACGACGGTCGGCTGCTCGGTCCGGATCACGTCCTCGAAGCGCTTCTTGCGCAGATCCACGGCGTGAACGGCGACTTCCCGCGGGTGGCCCTCCCAGGCGACCCGATCGACGCCGCACACCTCGAAGTTCTCGAGGAGCCGGCGCGCCAGAAGCCGTCCCTGCCCTCCCGCAATTCCCGTGATCAGAACTTTTTCCACTGAAACTCCAAGGGCTTAGCGTAGCAGCCCCGAGGCCGAAGGACTGCCGGACGCGAGGCCCGGCGTGTTATAAGGTAGCCTTCCCCAGAGGGAACCCGTGGTCGAACCTTCCGCCCGCGTCGAGCAGGTCAAGATCTCGCTTCCGGAGCCGGTCCACGGCCTCTCGGAGGTCTCCGCCGTCCTGGGGGTGCCGCGCTGGTGGCCGACCGGCTCGCGCGTGAGCATCGTGCTCGCCCACGGTGCGGGCAGCGACATCTCGGACCCTCTCATGGAGTACCTCCACCGCGAGCTCACCGAGCGCCGGTTCCTGACGCTGCTCTTCAACTTCCCCTTCGCCGAGGCGAAGAAGCGGCGACCCGATCCGATGCAGGTGTTGCGCCGCACCTACCGGGCCGCCATCGCCGCGTTGGCCCGAGACCCCACGGCGGCCCCGGCCCATCTCTTCCTCGGGGGGGCCGGCCTCGGGGGCCAGGTCGCCGCCGACCTGGCCGGGTCCCGGGTGCGGATCGACGGCCTGTTCCTGTTGGGATTTCCGCTTCACCCGCCGGGGAAACCCGACGAGGTGAAGGCGGACGAGCTCTTCCGCGTCGTTTCCCCCGCGCTCTTCCTCCAGGGAACGCGCGACCGCCGCTGCGACCTCGACGTGCTCCGGCGGACACGGGCGCGGGTGGGCGCGCCCACCCGCCTGCACGTGTGTCAAGAGGCCGACCACCGGTTCAAGGTGCTGAAGAAATCAGGTCGGACCCAGGAGGAGGTCCGAGCAGAGCTTCTCTCGGTCATCGACGAGTGGATCCAGAAGGTGCTCGAGGCCTAGATGAGCGACGCCGGCGACCTCTACTTCCGCCAGGTGGCGGTGGGCGAGATGGCGAACCTCGCCTATCTGATCGGCAGCGTATCGACACGGGAGGCGCTCGTCGTGGACCCGGCGTGGACCGTCGACGCGCTGCTCGATCGCGCCGAGTCCGACGGGATGAAGGTCGTCGGCGCCCTCGCCACCCACTATCACCAGGACCACGTGGGGGGGCAGATCTTCGGGTTCGACATCGAGGGCGTCGCGCGCCTCCTCGAACGCCATCCGGTGCCGATCTACGTCAACGAGCGCGAAGCCGACGGCCTGTGCGTGGTGACCGGGGCCTCCGAATCCGATCTCGTGCGCAAGGCGGGCGGCGACACGCTGACCCTGGGCGAGGTGCGAATCCGGCTGCTCCACACGCCGGGACACACGCCCGGCTCCCAGTGCTTCCTGGTCGAGCAGCGGGGCCAGCCGGGCCGTCTGGTCTCCGGAGACACCCTGTTCCTCGGGAGCTGCGGCCGCGTCGACCTTCCCGGCAGCGACCCGGAGGCCATGTACCGCAGCCTCAACGATACGCTCCGGGAGCTCCCGGACGACACGGTGGTGTATCCGGGGCACCTCTACTCGACCGATCCGCAGGGCACCCTCGGCGAGCAGAAGCAAACGAACCCGTTTCTGCGGGTCGCCAGCCTCGATCAGTTCCTGAGCTTCCTGAGCGTCTGAGGGGCGGGCGAAGCGCGTCCGAACTCCGCTCGCCTGCGGCTCGCTGCGAGCCGGCTACGCCGACTTGCGTCAGCTCGGGTCGCCGACGATGATCTCGCCCTCGAGGCGCTTGGCCGCCGCGCCGGCCGACTCGCCGGGGTTCGGCCGCACGACCTTGTACTTGTAGCGTCCCGGCTTGAGCTGACAGAAGCTCGCGAACTCGCCCACGTGGATCGGGGCCGAGCGCAGCTCGTCGTCCTGGATGCTGAAGTTCACGAGGCTGTGACAGATCATCGAGCGCGCCACCTCGCGCTCGAAGACCACCACCGACGGAACCCCCGAGTAGCTGATCCAGGCCACGATGTCGCCCTCGCCCAGCTTGACGAGCCGGGGGTTGAGGGCGTGGTCCGTGATCACCACCGCTTCACGCTTCTCGGTCTTGATCGCTTCGACGTTCAGGTTGGGGATCAATCCGGGCGTCTCGTACGGGATCTCGGTCGGGCGCGTGTCTTCCCCGACGGCGGGCCCGGCCAGCAGAAGCACCGCCGCGACGTTCAGGATCGCTGCGGCGGCAGCGCGAAAGCCGGAAGGGGTGGTTGCGATCGACATCGGACTCGGGCCTCCGTGCGACGAGAGAACATCGGGGAGCAGAAGCGCTCGCCCG
>JAOTUO010000234.1 GCA_029863845.1 Myxococcales bacterium | reverse complement strand
AGATTCGACGGCACCGAGACGCTACACTGTCGGCTGACCAGGCAGGTCATGACGGACGTGGCGCTGAACCACCTCGAAGCCGCCCCGCTCCCCGTGGTCGCGGCAGGCGCCGCGAACGGGTCGAATCACGGACCCGGACTGGAGACACCATGAAGAACGATCGTCGGTTCCTATCTGTCGTGGCCGCGCTGCTCGCGGCAGGGTTCTTGTGGCCGGCCGCCACGTCCGCGGCCGCCGGCTCGAGCGTCGACCTGAAGTTCACGGACGGCGCCGGCAAGACGTTCACCGCACGCATCACGGAGATCGAGATCGACTGCTCCGCCCCGGAGATGGTCGAGCTCGAGCTCAACACGATGGAGTTCGAGGAGGCACCACGTGCCCGGGGCGAAAGCGCCGCCGACGAGGACGGCGCCAAGCAGGGTTGGGGCTTGAAGGACCTCGTGGGGGACGTGTTGCGCGACGCCCGCGGGCTGGTGCTGCGGCTCAATCTCAGCCAGCAGCTTCTCGAGGTGCGGCAGAAGGGCCGGCCCGCCGTCACGAGCGGACCGTTGGAGGGCGGGGAGGGCAATCCTCTCTCGGCCACGAGCCGCTTCAGCCGCGCCGACCTGGGCATGGGCAGGCCGTACCGCGCCGGAGACCCGAACGCGCTGAAGAGCACCGTCGACGTCAGTCTCGTCGTGAATTGCCCTCGACCCTGACGACTCAACCTGGCGCCCGGCCCCGCGGGGCGGGCGTCAGGGGCTCTGAGGGCGATAGCCGATCGGAAAGTCCGCGTCCTCGGTGAAGAACATCTGCGGCTCCTGGAGCCTGCCCCTTGCGGCCAGGACGGCGCGGGGAACCTCCTGCCGGAGCACCTCGTAGAGCGATTGCAGGGTGAGCCCGCCGTGCGACTGCCGCAGTGCCTCGATGAGGAAGTAGGTGAAGAAGCCGTGGCCGAGCGTCTCCGACTCCCAGGAAGGCTGATAGCCGTCGCTCGAGCTCAGCAGGACGATCCGTTTGGGCTGATCGTCCGACGGCAGGAGCTCCCCGGCCGCCTCTCCCGCGAGCGACTTGGCGGACAGCTCGGTCCACTCCTGCCCCCACGAGATCTGATTGACGGCCTGCGCCGGCCCGGCGGCGGCCTCGACGAAGGCCTCCCGGGTCCGCTCGACGATCTGCCCGGTGTGGCAGGCGTCGAGGATGCCGACGACCGTCCGCGCCTGAATGCGATAGGTCAAGGCCTCCACCAGCTCACGCATCGGGAAACCCGTGGCGTAGAGACCTGACCTCTCGGTGTCGTGCGTCACCAGGTACGCGTCTCCCGCGGCGTCGAAGGCGCCCGGCACGGCGTGGGTACTGATGAAGAAGAGGAAGAGATCCTCCGGCCGGGTCTGGCGGGCCAGGTAGTCGAGCTCCATCTTGATGCGCCGGGTCGTGGCGTAGCTGTCCTTGAGCACGACGACGTCGCTCGCCGGGAAACGACCGATCTCGTCGTCGACCAGCACCTTGGCGAACGCATCGGCGTCTCGGGCCGGAAATTCCAGCCCGGAGATCGAGTCGTCCTCGAAGCTCGAGATGCCGATCACCAGAGCCCACTTGCGACCCTCGCTGAACGGCAGGCGCGGCTGGCCTTCGATCACCGCCGAAGCGATCCGGAACGGCGGCTCCACGGGCTCCACGCTCTTGCTCCCCGTCTCTTCCGCGGCCGCTGAAGGCGGCGGTTGGAGCCCTCCGAGAGTCACACGCCGCCCGGCAATGCGGTTGACCCGGAAGCGCTCGAGCCTGTTGATGGACTGCGCGATCGCGCGAGGCTCGAGGTAGACCTCGAGCTTGATCAGGTGGTCGTCGGAGTCGGGATCCACGGCGACCACCCCGGGGATCCTGCCGAGATCGTCGCGCAGGCCGCTCAGCACCTCCCCCGGCCATTTGTCCGGGAGCTCTACCCAGAGGAAGTCCCGCTCCTGCCTGCCCTCGTTGGCGAGGAACGCCTCAAGGCTCACACCCAACGCGTGAACGAGGCTCGCGGCGGCGTCCTCGAGCGCGTTGCCGCAGTCCTGTCCGCGACCTTCGCCGACCTTGGAGAACAGCAGGTGGTCCGGGAGCTGAAAGACCCGGGCCGTGGCGGTGAACTCGCAGACCGGCATGCACTGACCGTAGGGGCAGACCTCGCCCGATTGCCGGGTGGTCGAGACCTCTACGGCGAGAGCGACGGCGCCCGCGGCCCGCGCCTGGGCCTCGGCGAGCGAGGAACGAACCCGCAGATCCCTGAAGCGACGGCGCAGCGGCTCGTAGAGATGAGATTCGAGTCGCGCGTCGTCGACGATGAGCGCGATGCGCGGCTCGCCGGTCGTGGTGACGTCGGCTTCTGCTCCCGGCGCGCTGAGCGGGACGAGGACGAGACCGGCTGTCAGCAGGACTCGGAGCAGGGGAGAGACGGTCCCCGGGCGCACTCCTACTCGACCCCCCAGGCCGCCAAGGATGGCACGCTCTTCGCGCCCGTGTCGCTGACCGCGATGACGCGGAAATAGACCGTCTCGCCGGGCTTGACCGTCTTCACCTCGGCCTCGTTCTTCGGTGGCTTGACCTTGCGGACCTGGCGCCACGGGCCTCGCGGCCCGGGCCCGGAGAGAACCTCGTAGAAGTCGATCTCGGGCGCCCGGTCGAGGCTCCACCGCACGATGACCCCCTTCTTCGAGTGCTCGACGACCCGGACCCCCTTGGGTCGTGCCGGGCGGAACCGCACGGTGTATCCGACTCTCGGCTCGCCCTTGAAGACCTGGACGACACTCGTGTCCTCACGGACCTCCTCGACGCGCACGCGCCCTTCCACCCTGGACCCCTGGACGAGGACGCCTTCCTGGCCGTGAACGATGCCGTGGAGCCGTCCGATATCCAGGCTGGCCTCCACCGGCTTCGTCGGCTGCACCTTGGTCACCGTGCCGGTCAGCGTCTCGAGCACGTCGAGCCGTTTCTCGCTCTCGCCGCGGCGAGAGCAATCGTCCTCTACGCACTTGCGATGCCAGTTGACGGCGTCGTCGAACAAGCCCTTGCGCTCGTGAAGGACACCCAGATAGTAGGCGCTCTCGGGGATCGACAGGGCGGCCGACAACGCCTCGATCGCCTGGCCGTCGCTCTGCTCGGTGTTGGCGCTGAAGTAGCACTGGCCGAGGAAGAACTGACAGTCGACGTGATCGGGAGCCCGTTCCACGCAGAACTCGAGGTGGGGCTGGGCGAGGTCGAACTGCTCCGCGAGCGCGGCCGAGCTTCCGACCTTGTAGGAAAGCTCGATAAGGTCCGCGGTATCGCTGCTCTTCGCCTTTTCGAGCGCCGCGAGATAGGACCGGGCGGCCCTCAGGTGGTCCACCTGCAGAGTGTAGAGCTCGCCGAGGGCGAGATCGGGTCGCCAGTCGGCGGCGCTCTGCTCGGCGGCTCGCTGATAGCGCATTCGCGCTTCGTTGAGATCCCCTTCTTCGACGAGCAGATCACCGGAGAGAAGCAACAGCGCCGCGTTGTTGGGGTAGGAGGCGAGTGCTTCGTTGAGTCGGGCGATCGCCTCGGCGCGCTGACCTCCGGCGGCATGGGCGCGCGCCGCCGCGATGCCGGCGCGAACGTAGCGCGGATTGATCGCGAAGGCGCGGCGGGCCATCGTGAGACTGAGCTCCCATTGCCCGGGGTCGAGAAGGACCACTTCGCTCGCCGTCGTCAGCGCCGTGAGGTTGCGTTCACCGTCGGCCCGTTCGGCGAGCGTCTCGAGGGAGCTCTTCGCCGCCCCGCCGGGATCGTGGACGACGGCCAGGGCCGCGATCGCCATGTCGAGCTCGAGGGGGTTCGCCACCGTACCGCGCGCCAGGGAGAACTCCCTCGAGGTGGCTTCGCGGTCCTTGTTGAGAGCCGCGAGCACCCCGAGCCGCAGATGCGGCGCCGCGTTGTTGGGCTCTCGCCGCAATACCGACCGGTAGGCCTCGCGCGCTCGATCGAGCTCTCCCAGGCTCTCGTGGGCCATTCCGTACGAGAGCTCCAGGGCGCCGGAGTACGCCAGGCGCTGGTCGGCGTCGAGGAGCTCCACGACCTCTTCGCTGTGGCCGGACTCGAGCATGGAGGTCACGGCGTCCTCTAGCAGGCCCACGTCGTCCGGGCGCAGGGCGAGCGCCCGCCGGAACGACGCGACGGCGGCCTCGTAGGCTCCCAGCTTCCAGTGGCTGCGGGCCTTGAAGGCGTGGAGCAGCCCGTCCTCGGGGTCTGCCTCCAGACCGATCTCGAACGTGTCGAGGGCCTCCTGGAAACGGGCCGTCGCGAAGAGCCCCTGCCCCTTCTTCAACGCCGCCTGGGCGGGCGGCACGATCTTCACCTGGACGACATGGTCGAAGAGGTCGACCCCGCGAACCGGAGCGTCGAGCAGGACCTCGGCTCGGCTCTCGGTGGTCCCGATCACGTAGCCGGTCATCTCCGCCGCGGCGCCGCCGGCGCGCCACAGCTCCGCCTCCATCGCGTCGGTGATCCCGTCCTTCCCGCCGGCCCCGATCACGAGCCGCCTCTCGTCGAGAATCTCGTCGATCTTCGCGAGGACCGGGAAGTGCGCCGCCAGGCGGGCCACGATGCGGTCGATCTCGGGCTTCATGCTCTCGATGTCGGGGTTGAACGTCGTGGTGTCCTTCACCGGGTGCTTGTAGGTCGTCGTAGCGACGTCGAGCAGCTTGAAGTCCAGCTCGATGTTCTGGCCGAGATTCTTGAAGTTGCCGATGAGGATGTAGTCGACGCTCAGCAACCGTCCGGCACTCGCCAGGGAGGAGTTGTTGATCGAGCCGAGCTGCTGCTCCGACAAGACCGCCTGGATCCGGTCGCGGTTCACGACGTTGAAGACGTTGAGGTCGATCAGGGAGTTGACGAGCCAGTCGGTGAGGACGATCGACGCTTCGTCGTTGGGAAATCCGTCGAAGTTCTTGCCGAGAACCTGGACCTCCCAGGGCACGATCGTCGTCCGCGCCGGGCCGCTCTCCTCGGGCTCCGGGGCGAACGGCTCGAGATCGAACGGCCGGAGATCTTCCTCCTGGACGATCGGGGCCTCCACGGCCGCGCCGGTCTGCGCCGCCAGCGGCCCCGAGAACGCGGCAGCCAGGGCGATACAGCTGAAAGTGGTTCCTCCCCTCATCGGTTTCCCCCGCCCGGGATCTACTAGGAGTTCTGGTTGAATGGTAGCACCAGGCCGCGCCGGTCCGCGCGACGACCACCGCGGCGGTTGTCCGACGGAGGCCCATGCGACCCAATCCGCTCGCATGAGTGACGCGCGCCAGGGAACCCGTACCTGTTGGACCTCGACGGCGACGGCGCGAGCGAAGCGCGAGTCGACCGCATCGCGGTGCCGGGCTGTGGAGATCGCTTTCGGCGAGCGCCTCTGCCCCGGCACCCTGCGAATCAAGAAGCGCCGTCTACGGAGCAGATCTCCCGCCACCCTCCTCGCGCCACTCCATCACCGAAACCGGCGCTAGGCCCTGCCGCCGGCGCATCGCGGCCGGCACCGGTAGACTCCCCCTGTCCAGTCAGGCTAACCCAGGAGGGGATCATGCTCGATCGCCGTAGCTTCTTCACCCGGATCGCAGGCCCGGTCGGGGCCTCGGTCGCGGTCGCCGCCTTGAATCCAGCCCGGGCGAGAGCCGTCCTCGACGATCTCGCCGGCGCCACCGAGAGCCCGGCCGATCTCGCCGGAGACGAAGCGTTCTGGTTCGAGGCCCAGCAGGCCTTCACCGTCGATCGCTCGATCATCAACTTCAACAACGGCGGGGTCAGCCCGTCGCCGGCGGTGGTCCAGGAGGCGATGAAGCGCCACCTCGACTACTCCAACACCGCGCCGCCCTACAGCATGTGGCGCGTTCTCGAGCCCCAGCGCGAGCCGGTGCGCCAGAGCCTCGCCCGCGCCTTCGGCTGCGACGGCGAGGAGATCGCCCTCACCCGCAACGCCTCCGAGGGGCTTCAGATCTGCCAGCTCGGCTTCGACCTGGAGGCCGGGGACGAGGTCCTGACCACTACCCAGGACTACGGCCGCATGGTCACGACCTTCCGCCAGCGCGAGCGTCGTGAGGGGATCGTCCTGCGCCAGTTCGAGATTCCGGTGCCGGCCGAAGACCCGGCCGAGATCGTCCGCCGCTTCGAGGAGCACACCAACGAGCGCACGCGGCTCATCCTCATGTGCCACATGATCAACCTTACCGGCCAGATCCTGCCGGTGCGCGAAGTGGTCGCGATGGCGCGCCGCAAGAGCATTCCGGTGATCGTCGACGGCGCCCACTCGTTCGCCCATTTCGACTTCGACCACGCGGATCTCGACTGCGACTACTACGCCACCAGCTTGCACAAGTGGCTGTTCGCGCCGCACGGCACGGGCATGCTCTTCGTCCGGCGCGACCGCATCGCGGATCTGTGGCCGCTGACCGCCGCGCCGGAAGCGATGGAGGGGGACATCCGCAAGTTCGAGGAGATCGGCACCCACCCCGCCGCCAACTACCTGGCGATCGCCGAAGCGCTCACCTTCCATCGCGGCCTCGGCAGCCGCCGCAAGGAGGCGCGGCTCGTCTACCTGCGCGACCGCTGGGCCAAGGAGCTCGCCGCCGACAGCCGGGTGCGCCTCCACACCAGCCTCCGGCCCGGCTTCGCCTGCGGCATCGCGACCGTGCAGATCGAGGGCGTCGACACCGCCGAGCTGGCGGACTACCTCTGGCAGCGGCGGCGGATCTTCACCGTCGCCATCCTGCACGACGAGTTCGAGGGACTGCGCGTCTCTCCGAGCGTCTACT
>JAOTUO010000233.1 GCA_029863845.1 Myxococcales bacterium | reverse complement strand
GTAGCCGCTGCTTCCGAACCAGGCGTCGTTCGACAGGTTGATCAGAACCCCGGCGCCCCGCTTCCGGAACCGGCGGACGAGCGCGGCGTCCGTGATCTCGAAGCAGATCGGGGTGGCCAGGGGGATGCCCGCGCCTCGCAGGACCGTGGCTTCGCGTCCCGGCTCGTAGGGATCGCCGGCCATGACCGGCCCGAGGAGCGGCTCGACAAGCGGTGACAGCGCGGTGTCGGACTCTGAAAACGGGACCAGCGCCTGCTTGTCGTACGACTCGACCCACCCGGCGCCCGGCACCAGCAGCACCGTCGCGTTGAAGGTCCGGCCCTGCGCGAAACGCAGGGCGCCGGTCAGGAGCGGGACGCCCGTCTCGTCGACGAAGCGCGACAGCACGCCCTCCAGCGTCTCACCGAGGACCGCGTCCACCGAGGTCTCGGACCAGATCACCAGATCGACCGGCTCGCGCGCGACGAAGTCGCGCGTCAGTGCCATGTGGTGGCTCACGCTGACGGAATCGGGACGGAAGCGCTCGGACGGTTCGAGGGCTGCCTGCACCACGGCGAGGCGCATGGCGTCGCCATTCGCGGTTGGGCGCGTCAGCTGGACGGCGCCGTAGCCGCCGGCGGCGGCGAGCACGAGAGCCGGGATCACGAGGGGGGCGACGCGGCGCCCGCGCAGGGCGACGCCGAGTCCCGCGTTCGCCAGGACGACCCCGAAACCCACCGCATGGGCCCCACCGAGATCGGCCGCCTGGAGCGCGATCGGGTGGAAAGCCAGGGGGTGCGCCGCGAGCAGCCACGGCAGGCGCAATGGCTCGGCCCGCAGCCACTCGGCGAGCGTCGACAGCGCGGCGAAGACGACCGGCGCCAGCGCAGGGCGCAGGTGCGGTCGCAGCCAGCAGTAGGCGGCCGCAGCCGCGGAGGGAATCGTCGCGTACGCGGCGACGAGCAGCGCGGTGAAGGTCCACGCCGCGGGCGCGGAGACGCCGTAACCCACCACGAGCGGGTGCACGAGCCAGCGGACGACGCCGAGCGCCATCGCGACGGTGTAGACGTAGACGATCGCGAAGCCGGCGCGCGGGCTTCGTCCCTCCAGGGCGGCCACCACCGGCGCCAGCATGACGAAGGCGAGTGCACCCGCACCCAGCGGCGGGTACGCCGCGACGCCGAGGACCGCCGCCGCCGCGACCAGCCCCGCGGTAGCGCGGAGTCCCAGCTCACTCGGAGCAACGGCAGGTCTCGGATGCATGCGTCTCGCCCACGGGCTGGCCGATGGGACCGCGCGCGAGGCCCGATCCGGATGCGGAGCGTCAGTTCAGTCCTCTGGCGGCCGTCTCCCTCACGGTGGGAGACGGATCCGAGACCGCGATTCGCTCCAGTGCGGTCCGTGCCGACGCGCCGCCCAGCCTCACTCCTCCCAGCGCCCGCGCGACCTTCTCACGCTCGGTCGCGTCGCGCCGCTCGAACCCGTTCATCAAGGCGTCGACCGCGCCCGCTCGATCGACCGTCGCCAACGCACTCGCGGCCCCGAATCGCAGCAGCGACGAGTTCGACGCATCCGCCGCCGCTCGCGCGAGCTCCACCTGGATGGAACGGGCGCGCTTCGCGTCGAGACTCTCGAAGATCAGCGAGAAGCGATCCGGCGCCTCGCCGTCGAGCAGCGCCTGCGTCGCGATGCCCAGCGCGGCTTCGTCTCCGCTCACGGCCAGGCCGACGAGGACGTCACCACGCGCGCCCTCGTCGCGCAGCCGCGAATAGGCCTTCCAGAGCGACGCCGATGCCTGCTCGCTCCCGCTCTCGGCCATCGTCATCGCGATCATCTGCCGCTCCGCTCCCGAAATCGGTCCTCTCTCGATGAGCTCGATCAGGGATTCCCAGTTCTCGGACCGCAGAGCGAGGGCCTGCGAGATCTGGGCGCGATCGATCCGTCCCCCGGGCTGCTCGAACATCGCCCAGAGGAGCCGATTCGAATCGGAGCCCGTTTCGTTTCCCAGCGACGCGACGATCCACGCCGGCAGTCTGCCGTCCTCCGATTCGGCGAGCACCCGCTCGAGGCTGGCCATCGCTTCGGGCGAGTCCATGGAGGCGATGGCGTTCAGAATCGACAGACTCCGGAACGAGCCGCCTTCCTCGGTGACGATCGCTTCCAGCGCCGGCAGCGCTTCGGTCGCTTCGAGCCGCGCGAGCTCTTCGGCGGCGAAGGACAGGATCCCGTCGGCCAGCTCGGCGTCGTCGCTGCCCGCCGCCCGGGTCACCAGATCCAGGAGCCATTGCGCCCGGACTTCCGGCGGGATCGAGCTCTGGAGCGGGAATTCGTCCATCATGCGAAGCGCGACGATCGTCGCCTTGTCGATCACGGCCCCGCGTCGCAGAATCGCGTCCAGAAAGGCGCTCACGCGCTCAACGCCGTCCTCGCCGATGCCGAGCAGACCCGGATCGGAACCGCCGGGAGCGAGAACCTCCCGCGCGATGCGATCCAGCTCGTGCAGCTCCATCTCGTCGAAGAACGCGATGAGATCCGGATAGGCCGATTCTCCGGTGGCGAGCAGGGCCAGGAAGGCTTCGACGAAGCCGCGCCGGTCCTCTCTCGCGAGAGCGTCGCGCAGGGTGAGGAACGTGTCACCGTGCACCGAGCCGCCGGCGCGAAATCCGGGACGGGCCGCAGCTCGGGAGTCCACCGTCGGGTGCGGGCCCGCGCTGCCCCCCGCGCCGCCTCGCCACGCGAGCGCGGACTCGCGCAGCCGGGCGTTCTCGGCCTCCAGCGCCGCGACGCGCTGCCTGAGGCGATCCGCTTCTGCACGCTCCGCAGCCCCGGGCGACGTCTCGCTCCCGGGAAGCCGAAGGAGGAGCAGGGCGGAGGCTCCGACCGCTCCGATCGCGGCGATGGCCAGGAACGCTGCGATTCGCATCCACTCCGCCCCGGGGTCGCCGCCCGCGCGCGCGGGAACGCCGGCCGTCGCGACACGGTCTCTTCGGCCGGGCTCGCTCGGCCGAGCCGCGCGCTTGGGGAGCCCACGAAGCTAGCGAGCGTCGGGGAGAGGCCCAAATGCGGCCAAATTCCCACATTTGAGTTTCTGCATGGCTTATTGAATAATGCCGCCGCGCCTGGGGAAGGCGTCCCAAAACCGAGGTGGTTGTGAACACGTATCTCATTCTGATCTTGACGTTCGTGCTCGGGATGCTGGTGCTGGCATCGGCGAGCGCAGACTCTCCGCTCGTCGTCCCGGCTGGGGGCGATCCGCAGGCCTCGATCGATGGGTCGAATGCCAGCGTCGATGAGGCTCCGATCGTGATCGCGGGAGCTCCGCGCCGCCAGACCCCGGTGCTCATCTCGTGCTGCAACGCGGACGGGAGCTGCCAGGTCACCCGGGCAGCCCGCTGCACCATTCAGGGCGGCACGCCGGCACCGTTGGAGTGCACGGAGGGGCAGCCGACGCCCGACCCCGTCTGCCTGGTACCGGACGGAGGTCCCGGTTCGGACGGCCCCGGCGGAGACTAGGCCCCGGCGGAGACGCTGAGCACTTGCCGCGCATGGCCTAGGCCGATCGGGCCCCGGTACGGCCCGCCGACCTCAGCCGCGCGCCGCGGCGGCGATGGCGACTTCGACATCGGCGCGCGAACGCTCGAGCGTGCCGTCCTGAAGCACGAGCGTCGCGAGTAGACCGGGGTCCGCCGTGACCGCGCCGGGGCCGGCCGGTAGCGCAATGGGATCCATCGAAGCGTTCTTCCAGGTTCGCGACGCCGGCTCGTCGCTGAGGCGCGAGGCCCTCGCCGGCCTGACCACCTTCCTGGCCATGGCCTACATCGTCTTCGTGAACCCGGCCGTCCTCTCCCAGGCGGGGATGGACTTCGGGGCCGTCTTCACGGCCACCTGCCTGTCGGCCGCCATCGCCACCTTCGTCATGGGCGTCGCCGCCAACTACCCCATCGCGCTCGCGCCGGGCATGGGGCAGAACTTCTTCTTCCTGACGGTCGTGCTCGGCATGGGGGTGATCTGGCAAGAGGCGCTGGCGGCGGTGTTCCTGTCGGGCGTCGCCTTCGTGGTGCTCACGCTCACGCGCGTGCGCAGCCGGATCATCGAGGCGATCCCCGACTCGCTGAAGGCCGGCATCGCGGTCGGCATCGGTCTCTTCATCACCTTCCTGGGCATGGCCAGCGCCGGGCTCGTGCGCCAGGACCCCGCGGGACTGGTGCGCCTGGGCGACGTGACCTCGGCCCCGCCGCTGCTGGCGTTTCTCGGCTTCGGAGTCACCGCCGCCCTGATGGTCCGCCGCGTCCCCGGAGCCCTGCTGTGGGGGATCGGCGCCGCGACGCTCGTGGCTCTGGCGCTGGGCCTCGTCCAGTTCCAGGGCGTGGTCGGTCCGCCGCCCTCGCTGGCCCCGACCTTCCTGAAGATGGATCTGGTGGGCGTCTTGCAGTGGAGCATGGCCCCCGTCGTTCTGGTCTTTCTCTACATGGCGCTGTTCGACGCCATCGGCACGCTGGTGGCGGTGGGGCAGCAGGCGGGCCTGATGCAGGACGGCAAGCTGGTGCGCTCCGAGCGGGCACTGCTGGCCGACGCTTCGGGCACGGTGGTGGGAGCCGCCCTGGGCACGTCCACCGTGACGGCCTACGTGGAGAGCGCGACGGGCGTGGAGGCGGGCGGACGCACGGGTTTCGCCAACGTGGTCACCGCGGCGCTCTTCACCGCCGCGCTGTTCGTCGCTCCGCTGGTGCGCATGGTGGGTGGCGGCATCGAAGCGGAAGACGGCTCCACGCTGCATCCCATCACGGCCCCGGCGCTCATCCTGGTCGGAGCCCTGATGGCGCGCAACATCCGGCTCATCCCGTGGGACGACGCGACGGAGACACTGCCGGCCTTCCTGGTGGTGGCCGGCATTCCGTTCACGTTCAGCATCGCCGACGGCCTGGCCATGGGCTTCGTGGCCTACCCGTCGCTGAAGGTGCTGGCCGGTCGCTGGCGCGAGGTGCCGTGGCTGATCTACGCGCTGGGGGCGATGTTTCTGGCGAGGTATATCCTGCTCTGAGGGCTTCGGCGGATTCCAGATTGACGCGACCCGTCAGCTGAAGTAATCGCAGGGCGTGTCGCGAACGGCGAAACGAAACGCAGGGGCGCAGACGCGAGCGGGACGATCGCCGCTCCGGCCGTGGCTCGGAATCGGGCTGCTGGCCGCGCTGGTCGCGACGGCGGCTCCGGGGCGAGCCGAAACGCCCGGGGAGCCCGACTACGCGCGCACCGGCTTCCACCTGGGGCTCGGAGGCGCGTACGCGTTCGAGAACTTCGACTACGACATCGGCAGCCTCGACGTCGAAACGGCCTTTCCTCCGGGCTCGTCGGGCATCGATCCCGGCCTCGACGACAGCGCCGGCATCGACGTCCGGATCGGCTATCGGCTCCACGAGCGCTACGACCTCGCGCTCCTCTACGAGTGGCTCGAGGGCTTCGATTCGACCCGAACGTCGCCGCCCCTCGAGCTCGACACGCACCTGCTGACGCTCGATAGCCGGTTCTTCTGCCTGACCGGCCGCACGCAGCCGTACGCGCTCGTCGGCCTCGGCATCCTCATCGTGAACACGGAGATCGTCGCTTCGTCCTTCGCCAAGCCCTTCGACGTCAACGTCGGGTTCGCGGCGCGTTTCGGCGCCGGTGTCGATTTCTACCTCACGCGCGGCTGGCTGTTCGGGCTCGAGGGCTCCTATGTCGTGCCGACGGGACCCGTCGAGAAGGCCGACTACGGCACCCTCGGCTTCAAGTTCGAGCATCGCTTCTAGCGCCCTACCGTTCGCGGGGCCGTGCCCGCCGCCTGGCCGCGTGCGGCCGTCTAGCTGCCGGCGGTGCTGCGAATGAGGCGCATGTAGAAGCGCACGGCGTCGGAGAGCTTGTCGACGGCGATGCGTTCGTCCGTCCCGTGGATGCGCCTCCGATCGTCGCGGGTGTAGACAAAGGGCGAGAAGCGGTAGAGGTCGTCGGTCAGCGCCCCGTAGTGCCGCGCATCGGTCCCGCCCAGCACCAGGTACGGCGCGACGACCGCGTCCGGAAAGACCTCCCCGATCGTGCGCTGGAGGGCCGTGAAGCTCTCGGACTCGACCGGCGAGATCGGGCTCGGGTTCCGCGGCGGGGGGCGGCGGTTCAGCTCCACGCGGACCCGTTCGTCGGCGACGACGGCGCGAACGTGCTCCACGACGCCGGCGATGGTGTCCCCCGGGAGGATCCGGAAGTTCACGGTGGCCCGGGCCCGGATCGGCAGCACGTTCTCCTTCACGCCGCCCTCGATGACCGTAGCCGCCGTCGTGGTGCGCAGCATGGCGTCGGTCGCCGGCTCCCGCGCCAGCGCCCACTCGAGCAGCCCCCGGAACAGCCAGAGATTGGCGAGGACGACGCGGTAGGGAAACGACAGCTCCGGACCCACGTACGCGAACATGAGCTGCGTCGCGCCGTCGATCTCGCCCCGCATCGGTTCGCTCTCGAGCGCGGCCACGCCCCGGCTGACGAGGCCGACCGCCGTGTGGCGGGGCGGCGTCGAGGAATGACCGCCGTCCGTCTCGACCCGGAGCTCGACGGTCGCCGAGCCCTTCTCGGCGATTCCGATCAGCGCGACGGCGACTTCGACGTTCGAGAGCACGTCGACGGCGATGGCCCCGCCCTCGTCCAGGACGTACTCCACCTCGATTCCCCGGGCTTGCAGGAGATCCGCGATGGCGGCGGCGCCGGAGTCGCCCCCGACCTCCTCGTCGTCGCCGAAGGCCAGCATCACGGTGCGCTCGGGCCGGAAGCCCGCGGTGACGAGC
>JAOTUO010000232.1 GCA_029863845.1 Myxococcales bacterium | reverse complement strand
CGGGGCGAGGGGACTCGCGGTCCTGCTCGTCGCCACGGCGCTGGTCGAGGGGGCGGCGGTGCCCGCGGCGCTGACGCCGTACCCCGGCGACGCGATGCGCGAGCCCTGGATCGCCTGGCTCGCCGAGCAACCGGCGGGGATCGCGGTGCATCTGCCCCGCCCCCCTGCCCTCGGAGCGCGAACCGCCACGCCGGTGGTCGTGTCCATGCTCCAGTCCCTCGAGCACGGCAAGCCCTTGGGCGACGGCTACTCGGGCTTCGTCCCCGCCTCCTACCGAGCGCTGCGGGAGCGGCTCGGCACCTTCCCTTCGGAGCCTGCCCTCGACGCGCTCCGTGAGCGCGGCATCGTCTACGTGATCGTCCCGCGCGATTGGTTTGCCCAGCTCCCCTTGCAGGGGCGCATTGCGATCCGGCGGCGGCTCGACACCGCGTACGCCGGCGACGAGAAGCGGATCCTCCGACTGCGCCCGGCCGGCGGGTCGTCCGGCGCCCGGCCCCCCGGACCGGGGCCTGCAGGCTCGTAGATCACAGGCCCCCCGGGTCGTTGCAGCTCCGGCAGCGGATGGTGGTTTTTACCCTCGCTTCAGGAACCGGCAGGTCGGCCCGGAATCGCCGGTGCGGGCTCAAGCTTTCGTCGCGGCGGTCCGAACAGGGTCTGCATCCGGGTGGCGCCGCTCCCCGAGGCCAGCCAGCCGGGCAGGAGGAGACCCGTGGCCAGCCGTCCGCTCACTTTCGGAGTTCGCTACCGCGACCGGGGCCGCACGGTTCGCGTGCATGCCGACGAGCGCGATTCGAAGCGTTACGTGCTCGAGGTGTCGCAACACGGCGGGAAGGCCGTACGGCGCGAACACGCGTCGCTCGCGGACGCGCTGCGGGGCTTCGCGTCCGCCTGGCGGGAGCGCCTGCACTAGCCGGCGCAGCGCCGTCTCCGAGCGTCGGCCCCGCCGTTATCGCGCCCGCCCGCCCGCAACCGCCCGAGCCGCCCTGCGCTGTCCGTCGGCCGGCCAAATACGATACGAGCCGTCTAGGAATGCGAGCGCCGTCACGCAGGCGTTTCGATTTCAAAAACAAGGGGTTGAGAACGGTGCTCGCCGCGGGCTCCGGACCTCTCCTTTACTGAAACGATACGTCTCGTTATGATTCGGGCTCCGCCCGCCCCGCGGTATGGTGGCCGCCAGGGAGGCTCCATGGACAAGCGCACGACCGCCGCTGCCGCGGTGGCCGAGCTGCGCGACGGCATGACCGTCGGCATCGGGGGCTGGGGCTCGCGGCGCAAGCCGATGGCGCTCGTGCGCGAGATCCTGCGCTCGGAGCTCTCGGACCTCACGCTCGTCTCCTACGGCGGACCGGATGTGGGCCTGCTGTGCGCCGCCGGCAAGGTGCGGAAGCTGATCTACGGGTTCGTGTCCCTCGACTCGATTCCGCTCGAGCCCCACTTCCGGGCGGCGCGGCAAACGGGCGCCATCGAGGCGGCGGAGCTCGACGAGGGCATGCTCCAGTGGGGGCTCTACGCCGCCGCGCTGCGGCTGCCATTCCTGCCGACGCGCGCCGGACTCGGGACCGACGTGCTCTCGATCAACCCGGACCTGCGGCTCGTGCGGTCGCCCTACGCCGACGGCGAGGAGCTCGTGGCCATGCCGGCGATCCATCTCGACGCCGCCCTTGTCCACATGAACCGCGCTGACGCGCGCGGCAACGCCCAGTTCCTCGGTCCGGACCCGTACTTCGACGACCTCTTCTGCATGGCCGCGAAGCGGCGCTTCCTGTCCTGTGAGAAGATCGTGGAGACGGCGGACCTGCTGAAGGGCGGCAGCGTGCACACGCTCAAGATCAACCGGAGCCTGGTGGACGGCGTGATCGAGACCCCGAACGGCGCGCACTTCACCGAGTGTCCGCCCGACTACGGGCGCGACGAGGCGTTCCAGCGCGAGTACGCCGCGGCGGCGAAGGACCCCGAGGCCTGGGCGACGTTCCGGGAGCGCTACGTCGATCTCCCGAACGAAGAGGCCTACCAGGAGGCCGTGCGATCCCGATGAGCCCCGGCTTCACGCGCGCCGAGGTCTGCACCGCCGCCGTCGCGGACGTCTTCCGCGGGGACGGCGAGGTCCTGGCGAGCGCATTCGGCACCGTGCCCGCCATCGCCCTGCGGCTCGCCAAGCTCACCTTCGAGCCCGACCTGCTGATGACCGACGGCGTCGCCTTCCTGCGCGCCGACGTGCCCTCGATCGACGGCGACAGCGAGGGGGAGGCCGTCGTCGAGGGCTGGCTCCCGTTCCGCAGCGTCTTCGATCTGCTGTGGTCGGGGCGCCGCCACGTCGTGATGGTGGCGAGCCAGCTCGACCGCCACGGCAACCACAACTTCGCCTGCATCGGCGACCACCGGAAGCCCCGCGCCCAGCTGCTGGGGATGCGCGGCGCGCCGGGCAACACCATCAACCACCCCACCAGCTACTGGGTGCCGAGCCACAGCCCCAAGGTCTTCGTCGAGAAGGTCGACGTCGTGAGCGGCGTGGGCTACGACCGCGCCGCCGCCCTGGGCGAGCGCTCGGCGCGCTTCCACGAGATCCGGAAGGTGGTCTCGAATCTCGGCGTCTTCGACTTCGCGACCTCCGATCGCACGCTGCGCCTCGTCTCGGTTCACCCCGGTGTGGCCATCGACGAGGTGGTCGCGAACACCGGTTTCGAACTCGTCGTCGAGGGCGACGTTCCCGAGACGCGCGCGCCGACGCACGCGGAGCTCGAGCTCATCCGAAAACGCCTCGATCCTGCCGGCTCCCGCGAGAAGGAAGTGAAGGTCTGAACGCACCCGTGTCCCGCGTGCTCCACACCCCCCTGTGCGACCTGCTCGAGTGCCGCTACCCGATCCTCCAGACGGGCATGGGCTGGGTCGCGACGCCGCCGCTGGTCGCCGCCGCCTGCAACGCGGGTGCCTTCGGGTTCCTGGCCGCCGCCACGATCCGGCCCGAGGACGTGGAGGCCGGGATCCAGGCGGTGAAGGCGCTCACCGACCGGCCCTTCGGCGTGAACTTCCTGATGGACGCGCCGGGCGCGGACGTGATCACCGAGGCGATCGTCCGGCAGAAGGTGAAGGCCGCGGGCTACAACCGCGCCCCGAACCCGGAGCTCATCGCGCTCCTCAAGGACGCCGGCGTCGTGTGCGTGCCGACCTGCGGCGCACCCCGGCAGGCCGTCAAGGCCCAGAAGCTCGGCGCCGACGTCATCATCGCGCAGGGCGGCGAGGGGGGCGGACACACCGGCCCGATTCCCACGTCGCTCCTGATCCCGCAGTGCGTCGACGCGGTGGACGTTCCGGTGGTCGCGGCCGGCGGCTTCAAGGACGGGCGCGGGCTGGTGGCGGCGCTGGCCTTCGGCGCCCAGGGCATCGCCATGGGGACACGCTTCGTGCTCACCCGGGAGAGCCCGGTCCCCGAGGCGACGACGGAGCGATTCCTGGCAGCCGGTGTCGCCGACGTCCTCGTCACGACGCAGATCGATGGCCTGCCGCAGCGGGTGGTGCGCAACGAGCTGGTGGACAAGCTCGAGCGCAGCAGCGCCATCGGCCTGCTGGTGCGGGCGCTGCGCAGCGGCCTCGCCTACCGCAAGCTGAGCGGGGCCTCGGTCGCGGAGCTGCTGTCCTCGGCGCTGTCGCTCCAGCGCCACGAGAAGCTCACGCGCTCGCAGGTGGTCATGGCCGCGAACGCACCGGTGCTCGCGAAGAAGGCGATGCAGGACGGCGACCCGGTCCACGGGTATCTGCCGGGCGGCTCGGTGGCTGGGGTGATCGACGACCGGCCGAGCTGCGCGGAGCTCGTCGAACGCATCATGGACGAGGCCGAGCGCGCGCTGAAAGCGCTCCAAAACTGAGGGGTGGCGATGGCTTTCGACGTCAGCGTGGACAAGGGCGTGGCCGAGATCGTGCTGAACAAGCCCCCGGTGAACGCCCTGGACAGCCGCGAGTGGGCGCAGCTCGCGGAGCTGTGCAGCTCGCTCGGCCGCGACGAGCGCGCGCGCGTCGTCGTGATCGCGGCGGAAGGACGCGGCTTCTGCGCGGGGGTCGACATCAAGGAGCTCGCGGCCGACCCGAGCCTCATCACCCGGGTCAACCGGGGCTGCTACGACGCGTTCGCGGCCATCTACGCGTGCGCCGTTCCCGTGATCTGCGCGGTGCACGGCTTCTGCCTGGGCGGCGGCATCGGGATCGCCGGCTCCTCGGACATCGTGCTCGCGTCCGACGACGCCAGCTTCGGGCTGCCCGAGATCGACCGCGGGGCGCTCGGGGCCGCCACCCACCTGATGCGCCTGTTCGGGATGCAGAAGACGCGGCGCATGCTCTACACGGGGGAGCCCATCGGCGCCGAGGAGGCGTACCGGCTCGGCGGCGTCGAACGCGTGCTTCCCCGCGCGGCGCTGCGCGGCGCCGCGCGCGAGCTGGCCGGGACGATCGCGGCCAAGAGCCCCGAGGCGGTGCGGCTCGCGAAGCAGTCGCTCAACGGCATCGAGCCGATCGACGTCGTGAAGAGCTATCGCTTCGAGCAGGGCTTCACGCTCGAGCTCTACACCTCGCCCGACTCCCAGGAGGCCCGAGACGCCTTCCTCGAGAAGCGGGGCGCGAAGTTCGAGGGCAAGCGCCCGAAGGGCGCGCGCAGCGAGCCGTAGGCGAGCGTAGTTCGGAAAAACGGGCCAACGTCGGCCGAAGCGACGAGAATCGAGCCAAGAGTTCTCAATGGATCTTTCCTACACCCCCCGGCAGCGGGCCTTCCGGGCCGAAGCGCGCGACTGGCTCGAAGCGAACGTGCCGCGCGATCCGCTGCGCTCCTTCGACACGCCGGAGGGCTTCGAGGAGCATCGGGCGTGGGAGCGCAGGCTCCACGCCGGGGGCTGGGCCATGGTGCCCTGGCCGGTCGAGTACGGCGGTCGCGGGGCCGACCTGCTCGAGTGGCTCGTCTTCGAAGAGGAGTACTACCGCGCCGGCGCGCCGGGTCGGGTGAACCAGAACGGCCTCTTCCTGCTGGGGCCCACGATCATGGAGTTCGGTACGGCGGAGCAGAAGGCCCGCTACCTGCCCCCGATGGCCTCGAGCGAAGAGGTCTGGGCGCAGGGGTGGTCGGAGCCCAACGCCGGCAGCGACATGGCGGCGATCCAGGCCACGGCGCTCCGCGACGGCGATCACTATGTGATCCACGGCCAGAAGACGTGGGCTTCGCGCGGCGCCTACGCAGGCTGGATGTTCGGCCTGTTCCGCACCGATTCCGGGTCCGAGCGGCACCGCGGTCTCTCGTTCCTCATCGTGCCCCTCGACGCGCCGGGCGTCAGCGTGCGCCCCATCGAGAAGCTGAACCGCAAGGCGGCCTTCGCCGAGGTCTTCTTCGACGGCGCGCGGGTGCCGGTGGAGAACCGGCTCGGGGAAGAGGGCCAGGGTTGGAAGGTCGCCATGTCGACCGCGGGCTTCGAGCGGGGTCTCATGCTGCGCAGCCCCGCGCGCTTCCAGGCGACGGCGCGCAGGCTCGTCGAGCTCTTCCGGAAGAACGAGGCCGCCTGCGACCCCGCGCTGCGCGCGACCGTCGTCGAGTGCTGGATGGAAGCCGAGGCCTACACGCTGGACACCTATCGGACCGTCTCGCGGCTGCACGAGGGCGGGAAGATCGGGTTCGAGGCCAGCCTGAACAAGATCTTCTGGTCCGAGCTCGACGTGAAGATGCACGAGACGGCGCTGGCCATCCTCGGCGAACGCGCGGAGCTGCGGCCCGAGGCGCCGGCCGCCGAGGGCGTCGGCGAGTGGCTCGACGGGTACCTCTTCGCCCTGGCCGGCCCGATCTACGCCGGCACCAACGAGATCCAGCGCAACGTGATCGCGGAGCGCATCCTGGGACTGCCGCGGAAGTAGACGATGGACTTCACCTTCAGCGACGACCAGACCCTCTTCCAGAGCACCGTCCGGGACTTCCTCGCGAAGGAGTGCACGCCGGAGGTGGTGCGCGCGCTGTGGGACGACGCGGCGGGACACTCCCCCGGGCTGTGGGCCAAGTTGGCCGAGCTGGGCATCCCGGGCCTGCTCGTGCCCGAGGCGCACGGGGGCATGGGCCTCGACGAGATCGACGCGGCGCTCCTGTTCGAGGAGGTGGGGCGGGCGGCGCTCTGCGAGCCCGTCGTCGCGACGGCGGCGGTGGCCGCGCCGCTCCTGGTCGAGCTGGGTCGGCTCGGACGCGAAGAGCTCGCCGGGCGCTGGCTGGAGCGCATCGCCGCCGGCGAGGCGATCGTGGCGGTGGGCCACGCACTGAGCCCCTTCGTGGCCGACGCGGCTGCGGCGGATCTCCTGCTGCTCTCGCACGGTGACGAGGTCCACGCCCTCGAGGCGGGCGAGGTGGAGCTCGTGCACCAGCCCGGGAACGACCCCGGCCGGCGTCTGTACACCGCGAAGTGGACGCCCGCGAGCGCCACCCTCACCGCCGCCGGCGCCGCCGGCCGCGCGCTCCAGGGGGCCGCGCTCGACCGTGGCGCGCTGGCCTGCGCCGCCGGGCAGCTCGGCGTGGCGGATCGGCTGATCGAGATGGCGTCCGCCTACGCCTGCCAGCGCGAGCAGTTCGGCGTGCCCATCGGGTCGTTCCAGGCGGTCAAGCACATGCTCGCCACCGCGAAGGTGAAGCTCGAGTACGCTCGGCCGGCGGTGTACCGGGGCGCGCACTCCGTGGCGCGGGGCTCCGGCAGCCGTTCTGTTCACACGTCCATGGCCAAGGTGATGGCCTGCGACGCGGCCGCACTCGCGGCCCGCACGGCGCTTCAGGTCCACGGCGCCATCGGCGACACCTGGGAGCC
>JAOTUO010000231.1 GCA_029863845.1 Myxococcales bacterium | reverse complement strand
AGAACGAGGGCGGATTCGCCTATGCGCCGATGATCTTGACGAGGACCCGCTTCCGGCGCCTCCCGTCGAACTCGCCGTAGAAGATCTGCTCCCACGGTCCGAAGTCGAGGCGACCCTCGGTCACGGCCACCACCACCTCGCGGCCCATGACCTGGCGCTTGTGATGGGCGTCGCCGTTGTCCTCGCCGCTGCGGTTGTGGTGGTAGATCTCGGGACTCGCGTCGAAGGGAGCGAGCTTCTCGAGCCAGCGCTTGTAGTCCTCGTGGAGCCCCGGCTCGTCGTCGTTGATGAAGACGCTGGCCGTGATGTGCATGGCGTTCACGAGGCAGAGCCCTTCGCGAATCGCGCTCTCCTCCAGCGCCGCGTTCACGTCGGGTGTGATGTTCACGAAGTCCATGCGCGCGGGGACGTTCAGGGTGAGGGTCTTGCGGAAGCTCTTCATCGTCGGCTCCTCGGGCCTCGGATCGACGGCTGGAAATGGCAGCTCGAAGTCTTCGCGGGCTCCCGGCGCGCGGGTGACGTCACGCGGCGAGCAGCCACGCGTGGGCGGAACGCAGGGCTTCGCGGCCTCCGCGCTCGAGCACGTCGCCGTGGGCGACCACGACGCGATCGAAGTCCCAGGCGAGGATGCGCTCGAGGCTCTGCCGCGCCGCCTGGCGATCCCGGATGAGAAAACGATCCAGGCTGGACGTGCCGAAGCGGCCGTAGCCCCCCAGCAGTCTCATCAGCACGCGGGTGAAAGGGGCCGTCCGCGGTCCGAAGTTGAAGGCCAGATCGCAGAGGATGAGCGTGCGGCTCGCGCGGTGCAGGAAGGCCACCTCGTTCTCGAAGGGGCGCCCGCGGAAGAAGACCTGGCCCACCTCGTGCTTCCACTCCTCGGGCGCTTCGTCGCCGAGCATGCCGGCGATCTCGAGGTCGGGACGCTTTCGCTCGACCCCGGGAGCCGCCCACAGCCGCGCCTCCGGGTACGCCCTGGCCACCTCGCCGGCGTAGAGGTGATGGAAGCGATTCGGGGCCACGGCGAAGCGGACGCGTCCGATCGCATCGAGCTCCTGGCGCAGCTCGGCGACCAGCGCGAGGGGGGAGTGCAGCAGGAGGCTCCCGTCCGGGAGGCGGATCACCGTCATGCGCGCCCCCACCTCGAGCCCGTAGAAGCGCTGGGGTCGCTCCGCGATCCAGATGTCGGTGTCGAGCTGCTGCAACACGTGCTCGCGCTCTCGGCGTAGCAGGCCGTTGCCTGAAAACCCGAGTGTATCAGGCAGCAGTTCGCTTTCGATCGCGGCTCGGCCGGGACCGCACGGGATCACGCGTCTGTATGACAGCGGTCATATCGGTGCGCAGGCGCCGGCTCCAGAATCAAGGGGGTGGCGTCTCGCCCCGAGCCGAAGGGCCCCGGCGGGAGCCTCGGCACGCCCAGTCGCGCATTCGAGGTCTGGGGGTGGAAGCCCGCGGCGGCGATGCCACCCCGAACATCGCGCGGAGACGCGCACGGCACGCTCGCGCGCACTCCCCGAGGAGGTGGTCATGGCGGACGCGACGCCTTCCACCCACCGGCAGGTGGCGTGGGTCATCGACCTGAACCGCTGCATCGGCTGCCAGACCTGCTCCGTGGCCTGCAAGGTCCTGTGGACGCAGGGCGAGGGCGAGGACCCGATGTGGTGGTGCACCGTGAACACCAAGCCCGGCCGGGGCACCCCACGTGACTGGGAGCAGATGGGGGGCGGCTACCGGAACGGCGAGCTGGCTCTCGGTCGTCTCCCGACGGCGGAGGAGTTCGGGGAGGCCTGGGAGTTCAACCACGCCGAGGTGTACGAGTCGGGAAAGGGACAGGACGCGTTTCTGAAGCCGATCGGCGCTCCGCCCACCTGGGGCATGAACTGGGACGAGGACATCGGCGCCGGCACCTTCCCGAACGCCCATTTCTTCTACCTCCCGCGCCTGTGCAACCACTGCAGCCGTCCCGCCTGCCTGGAGGCCTGCCCGAACGACGCGATCTACAAGCGGGAGGAGGACGGGCTGGTCCTGCGCGACGAGGACCGCTGCAAGGGGGCGCAGACCTGCGCGCGCGCCTGTCCCTACAAGAAGATCTACTTCAACCCGGCGCGGAAGGTCAGCCAGCACTGCATCGGCTGCTTCCCCCGTCTGGAGAAGGGGGTCGCTCCCGCGTGCGTGCGGCAGTGCCCCGGGCGTGCGGTCTTCTTCGGCTTTCTCGACGACGCGAAGGCCACCGTCCATCGGCTTGTCCGCGAGTGGGAGGTGGCGCTTCCGCTCCACGCGGAGTGGAACACCGAGCCGAACGTCTTCTACATCCCGCCGCTCTCGACTCCCTGGATCCGTGAGGACGGCTCCGTCGACGAGTCGCGGCGACGCCTGCCCACCGGGTACCTGGAGTCGCTCTTCGGTCCGCGGGTCCGCGCTGCGGTCGGGACCCTCGAGAGCGAGATGTCCAAGCGGCGGCAGGGTCGCCCGTCGGAGCTGATGAAGACGCTGATCGCCTACGACTGGAAGGAGATGCTCGGCCCCTTCACGAGGGACCCCGCCGAGCTGACCTGGAGCTAGGAGGCCGAGTCGAGACTCGGCCGACGCGCAGCGAGGCGGCAAGGCCGAAGGCCGCGCAGCGAGGCGAAGCAGAGCGGAGATCGCACGAACGAGCCGAGCGAAGCGCCGGAGCCCGAGCGCGAGCGATCAGCGAGCGCGAGGCCCGGCTGAGCCAGCGAGGGAGGTCCGGTCATGGAGGAAGCGGCGCGAGAGGTCGTCCGGTCCTACGAAAAGGCGCGCCCCCGGGCCTCCGGAGCGGCGAGCGAGGAGCGCTACCGGGAACGCTGGCGCTGGGACAAGGTCGTCTGGGGCACCCACTGCGTGGACTGCTATCCCGGCAACTGTCCCATGCGGGTCTACGTGCGCGACGGCAAGGTCGTGCGCGAGGAGCAGGCGGGCAATTTCCCCCGCATCGAGGTGGGCGTCCCCGACATGAACCCCCTCGGCTGCCAGAAGGGGGCCTGCTGGGGCCAGCACCTGGACGCGCCGGATCGGGTGCTGTACCCGCTGCGGCGCGTCGGCGAGCGCGGCGAGGGGCGCTGGGAGCGCGTGAGCTGGCGGGAGGCGATGGACGCGATCGCCGACTCGATGCTGGACGCGATCGAGGAGAGCGGCCCCGAGTCCATCGTCCAGCTCATGGGTCCCGAGGCGAACCCCTGGAACATCGTCGGGCTGGCCCGGCTCATCACGCGGGTGGGCGGCCTCAATACGGACGTGAACGCGGAGATCAACGACTTCAGTCCCGGTATCTACCTCACGTTCGGAAAGTTCAATCTCTGCAGCAGCCTCGACGACGCCTTCCACTCCGAGCTGATCCTGATCTTCGGGGCGAACCCCGTCTACACCGTGATCGCCTCCTACCACTACCAGGTGGAGGCGCGGTACAACGGGGGCGAGACGGTCATCTTCGCGCCCGATTGCAGCCCTTCGACGATGCTCGTCGACCGGCATCTTCCCGTGCGCCCCGGGACGGACGCCGCCTGGGCGCTGGCGATGTGCAAGGTGATCATCGACGAGGGGCTCGTGAACGAGCCATTCGTCAAGGAGCAGACGGACCTGCCGTTCCTGGTCCGGACCGACACGCACCGGTACCTGCGCGCCTGCGACCTGGAGGCCGGGGGCAGCGAGGAGCAGTTCTACGTCTACGACGAGCGCCGTGGGTGCGTGGCGGAAGCGGCGCGCAGCACGCTCGCTACGGGCGACGTGGACCCCGCCCTCCGCGGCGAGTACGAGGTGACGCTCGCGGACGGGAGCCGCGTGACCGTGACGCCGGTCTTCGAGCTCGTCCGCGAGCACCTCGAGCAGTACGCGCCCGAGCGCGCCGCGGAGATCTGCGGCGTCCACCCCGACGAGATCCGCAAGCTCGCGCGCAAGGTCGCCGCCAAGCGGACGCACGTGTGGGCGGGCGGCACGTCCCTCAAGTACTACCACGGGGACCTGATGGTGCGGTCGATCATCCTGCTGCTGGGCCTCACCGGGAACTGGGGCAAGAAGGGCACGGGAATCGGCTGCTGGTCGATCGGCATGTTCGACGGGATGATGCTGCTCGGGCAGAAGCAGGAGAAGGGGCCCGCGGAGACGCGCCGCTTCCTCGCCGGGCGCGACGCGGTCATCGCCGCGATCCGCGCCGAGGACCCGACCCGCACCGAGGAGATGTGTCGCATCGAGATGACGCGAAGGATGGCCGGCCTCGCCGGAATGATCCCGCCGGCCTTCCTCTGGTACCGGCACGCCGGCTACCGCGAGATCTGGAACCGGGCCGATTGGAGCGATCCGACCATGACCCGGCCCTTCGACGACTACATGCGCGAGGCCATCGACAAGGGCTGGTGGCAGGACGTGGCGTGGCCGCCGGAGGACATGCCGCCGAGGGTGATCTTCCAGGCTGGCGGCAACACGCTGCGCAGGACGCGCGGCGGCCAGAACGTGCTGCTGCGCAAGCTCTGGCCCAACGCCCGCACGGTGGTGACCATCGACTGGCGGATGAGTACGACCGCGCTCCAGTCGGACTTCGTGCTGCCCGCCGCCAACCACTACGAGTCGCCGCGCTTCCACATCCCCTCCCCCCACATGCTGACCTTGATCTACTCCGACCGGGCGACCGAGCCCGCCGGAGAGTCGAAGAGCGAGTGGGAGATGACCCTGCTGCTGGCCAAGGCGCTCGAGCGGAGGGCGAGCGAGCGGGGAATCGGGGAGTACCAGAGCCGGCGGGGCAGCGCCCACTCGCTGAAGGACCTCTACCGGCAGACCACGCTCGGGGGCGAGCTGGTGAGCGAGGAGGACGTGTGCGAGGAGATGCTCCAGGACACCGTGCTCGCGGGAACCATCCCGGAGGGCACGGACCTCGCGGCGATGCGCGAGCAGGGCTATCTGCGCTTCATCGACTGGGGGATCTCCCCCTTCGCGATCAACCAGGCGAGCGATCTCGAGCCCGACGAGACGCACGCCCATTCGCGGTGGCACACCGAGAAGCAGCTCCCCTACCCCACGCTGACGCGACGCGCGCAGTTCTACATCGACCACGAGTGGTTCCTGGAGGCCGGCGAGGCCCTGCCGACCCACAAGGAAAACCCGAAGATGGGCGGGGACCATCCCTTCGTGATGACCAGCGGCCACAACCGCTGGAGCGTGCACTCGATGAACACCACCAATCCGCTCCTGCTGCGCACGCATCGGGGCCGCCCGCACGCCGTGATCCACACGGGCGACGCCGCGAACAAGGGCATCCGGGACGGGGACGAGGTGCGCGTCTTCAACGACATGGGCGAGTTCTTCGTCCCCGCGAAGGTCACTCCGAACGCCCGGCCCGGGCAGGTGATCGTCTACAATGGCTGGGAGCCCTACATGTTCCGCGGCTGGCGGGGCCCGATGGACATCGAGCCCGGGCTCGTGAAGCACCTCCACCTGGCCGGGGGCTACGGACACCTGCACTACTGGGTTCTCCAGTGGCAGCCGACGCCGGTCGACCGCGCCGTTCGAATCGACATCGAGCGCGCGAACGGCGCCGTGTAGGCGCCGCTCGCGTTTGCGCGGTGGGGGGCGTGCAGCGAGCGCGTGGACGATGATCCGAGCCGAGCTCCAGGGGCACTACCGCACGGACGCGCGCTATCCCGCGGTGGTCGTGAACGTCACGAACCACTGCAACCTCGCGTGTTCGCACTGCTTCGTGTTCCGCGACGGAAACCCGAACAAGGCGCCCCGTTCGATCCGCGAAGAAATGGACGACGGGGCGATTCTCGAGACGCTCGTCGGTCTGCGCGAGCGCCACGGGATCCGGGTCGCCCTCTGGATGGGCGGCGAGCCCCTGCTCCGCAAGCGCCTCCTCGCCGAAGGTATCCACATCTTCGAGCGCAACACGATCACCACGAACGGCACGATCCCCCTGGTCGACTTCGGGGCGGAGACGCTGTACGTGGTGAGCCTCGACGGTCCGGAGGATCTGAACGACGCGATTCGGGGCCGCGGGGTCTATCGAAAGGTGATGCGGACGCTCTCCCGTCTACCGGCCGACTTCTCCTCTCCCGTCCAGGCGCAGTGCGTGGTCACCAAGCGGAACCAGCACCGCCTCGAGGAGCTGGTGGAGGCCTTGCAGGCGACGCGGGTGGGCTGGATGACCTTCTCCTTCTACGTGCCGCGTGCGAACGAGGCGGGCGAAGATGCCTGGTCGGACAACGAGGAGCGGGGCGCCGCGGTGCGCGAGGTGATGCGGCTCAAGAGGCGCTACCCGGGATTCGTTCGCAACACGCAGCGGAGCCTCGATCTGATGCTGCCTCCGTGGGCTCGGCGTGTGACGGCCGCCTGCCCGGCCCGCGACCACATCCTCCCCCTCTACCTCGACGACGGTCGCTTCACCACTCCGTTCTGCTGCTACGGGAACGACGTGGACTGCGAGCGCTGCGGCGCTTGGGCGGTGTTTCATCTGGCCGCAAGGCTGGGGATGGGTGCGGAGGACGCCGCCTAGGACGGCCGCGAGTCGCTGCGCTCACTCGTCGTCCCGATTCATCTCGGGATCCGGGAAGTCGACCTCGATCTCCAGGACTTCACCGTCCCTTTCCACGCCGAGCACGACCTGGTCGCCGGGATTCCTCTGCTTCAGCTCGTAGACGAGATCGAAGGGCTTCTTCACTGCGACCCGGTCCAATCGGCACAACCCGTCCCCCGCCCGGAGCCCGGCGCGCTCTGCGGCCGATCCGGGAACGACAGCGGCGACGGCCACGCATCCATCGCCTTCCCGCAGGTGCACACCCAGCTTCACACCCGATTGCGGCAGGTCCTCGTAGCGGGTG
>JAOTUO010000230.1 GCA_029863845.1 Myxococcales bacterium | reverse complement strand
GTCCTTCGGTCCGGGGCTTCCGACGCGGATGCCCTTGGCGTCGCCTCCACCCGTCCGGCTGGAGATGGATTCGTTCGATTAGTCCCCGCGCGCGAAGCCGAGCCGCCACCAGATCGGTACGAGGCCGAAGCCGGCGACCAGCTGGAGCGCGATCCAGGCCGTGCGCCCGAGCGGCCACCCGACGGGTCCGAGACTGCCCGCGATCGCCGTGCCGAATCCCGCCAGGATGCAGAAGACCGAGAAGGAGCCCAGGCCGGTGGCGGCGAGCCCCCGGCCCAGGCGCCGCCGGTCCTCCCGGAGACGGCCGCCTGCGGCGAGGGCCACCGGCCCCCAGAAGCCCGGGGGGCGAACGCGTTCGTAGAAGCGTCGGAGTCGGTCGGTCGACTCCGGCCCGACCGCGAGCGACAGCGCCACCCCGGCTGTCGTGGACCCCAGCGCCATCAGCAGCAGGCGCAGCGCCTCCTGGTCGGGGGGCATCCAGCGCAACAGGGCGGGCGCGAGCAGGATCGACATCCCGATGGCGCCGATCTCGCCCCATGCGCCGAAGCGCCACCACAACCAGCGCAGCACCAGCGGCACGCCCATGCCCGCGCCGAGCAGCAGGCTCGCGTGCCAGGCCACCTGGATCGAGGAGAGCCGGGTCATGACGGCAAGGGCGATCCCCAGGATCAACAGGTTCGAGGCGCGCGCCACCCACACCAGCTCCCGCTGGCCCGGGCGACGACCCCGCCACGCCTCGCAGACGAAGCGCTTGTAGAGATCGTTGGTCCAGTAGGAGGCTCCCCAGTTGAGGTGGGTGTCGATGGTGGAGGCCAGCGCGGCGAGCATCGCCGTGAGCATGAGTCCGCGCAGGCCCGACGGCAGGAGCTCCGCCATGCCGAGTACGAAGGTCACCTCGCGGTCCGCCTGGAGCGCGCTGGACGCGAGCCCGAGGTCCGGGGGGAAGAGCAGCAGGAGCCCGAGACCGATTGGGAGCCACAGCAGGCTGCGCAGGACCACCTGCAGCAGCGTGAAGACGACCGCGGCCTGTTTGGCGTCGGCGTCGCTGCGGCACGCCATGGAGCGCTGCGCCAGGTAGCCCGTGCCGTCGGCGTTCATCTGCACCAGCCACTGGAGGGCGAAGACCGACAGCACCAGGAGCCCGGCGTCCTTCGCACGCGAGGGCGTGAAGGCGAGGATCTCCGCGGGCTCGATCCCGCCCGGCCCGCCGCCGGCAAAGCGATCGTGGATCGCGGCCGGGATGGCCTCGAGGCCCCCGACCGCGTGGACGACGCAACCCGCGTAGGCGGCGGTGCCCGCGATCATGAGAGCGAACTGCATGACGTCGGTCTGCACGACGCTGCGCAGTCCGCCCGTGGTCGAGTACAGCGCGGTGACGCTGACGATGGCCAGCAGCGAGAGCACGTTGTTGGTGGACCGGATCCACAGGTCGGAGCCCGCGCCGATGTCCCGCGCGAAGGGCACGCCTACCCACGTGACCGCGCCCTCGGCGATTCCGAAGATTCCGGGCGGTAGCCACGCGTGCCAGAGCAGGAAGGGCTCGGCGATCTCCTTGGCCGCCCAGAGCACCATCGCCAGCACGGTGCAGTTGAAGACCGTGCCGAAGTAGACGGCCTTGATGCCGCGCAGCCAGGTCGCCGGAGATCCGCCGTAGCGCAGCTCGGCGAGCTCGGCGTCGGTGAGCACGCGCGCCCGGCGCCAGAGGGGCGCGAAGACGAAGCCGAGCAGCAGGAAGGCCACCGCGTAGATCCACAGCCGCCACAGGGCGAAGATCCCCGCGGTGGCGATGAGGCCCGTGACCAGCAGCGGGGTGTCGGCCGCGAACTGGGTGGCCGCCATGCTGACGCCGGCCTTCCAGCCGGGCAGGCTGCGTCCCGCGAGGAAGTACTCCTCGAGGCTTCGAGAGGCCCGCTTGCGGGCCCGCAGGCCCGAGCCGATCGCCAGCGCGACGAAGCCGAGGACGATGAGGGCGTCGAGTCCCGACACGGGGCCGCTAGCTTACCGGTCCACTGCTCCCGATCGAGGCGCGCCGTTGCGTAACGCGGTTTGATCAGCCCGAGCGGCCCCGGGGTGTCGCGTTTGATTGGCCACGGGCGACCGGGTATCCTGAAGGGCGCAAACGCAGCCCTTTTAACTCCGTCCCGTGAGACGGACAAAGGTGCAACCTTGACCCAGGACGAGGTGCAGGAGAAGGCGCCCGGGGAGCCTCGCGGGGCGAGGAACGGCCCCCGCACCATTCTCGACGAGACCGGCATCCGCCGGACCCTGATGCGCATCGCCCACGAGATCCTCGAGCGCACCGAGGATCCGGGCCTTCTGTACCTCGTGGCGATACCCAACGGCGGCGTACCGCTGGCGCGGGAGATCGCGCGCAACCTGCGGCAGATCGCGGGGATCGACGTCGCCGTCGGCATCCTCGACACCACGCTCTACCGCGACGACCTCACGACGACGGCGGAGCGCCCGCTGCTGCGGCTGACCGAAATGCCCTCCGCCGTCGACGGCCGCATCGTGATCCTCGTGGACGACGTCGTGAAGACGGGGCGAACGATCCGCGCCGCCATGGATGCCCTGATGGACTTCGGCCGCCCCCAGGTGGTGCAGGTCGTCGGTCTGGTCGACCGGGGCCACCGCGAGCTGCCCATCAAGCTCGACTACGTGGGCAAGAACGTCCCGACCAGCCCGAATGAGAACCTGCGATTGCGCGGCGACGCCGGGGAGCTCCGGGGCCGACTCGAGCTGGTGCTCGAGCCTTCCGACGCCGCCGACTCCGACGATTCGTCTCGCAGCGCGCGCAAGGGGGGAGGCGCATGATCGGCAGAGACCTGCTGGGGATCGAGGACCTCGATCGCAGCGACATCGAGCGCATTCTGCAGACCGCCGAGCACATGGGGGAGATCGGAGAGCGGGAGGTCAAGAAGGTACCGACCCTGCGCGGCCGGACGCTCGTCAACCTGTTCTTCGAGCCCTCGACCCGCACCCAGACCAGCTTCGAGATCGCGGGCAAGCGGCTGTCCGCCGACGTCGTGAACTTCTCGCCGAGAAGCTCGAGCCTCACGAAGGCCGAGAGCATCCTCGACACCGCACGCACGCTGGACGCCATGGACCCCGACGCCGTGGTGGTTCGCCACGCCGTGGCCGGCGTTCCCAAGCGCATCGCCGACGTCCTCGAAGCGCCCGTCATCAACGCCGGGGACGGCGCCCACGAGCATCCCACCCAGGCGCTCCTCGACCTCTTCACCGTCCGGCGGGAGAAGGGGCGCATCGACGGCCTGACCGTGACCATCGTCGGCGACATCGTGCACTCGCGGGTGGCGCGCTCGAACATCTACGGGTTCCTGAAGATGGGCGCCGAGGTACGCCTCGCGGCGCCGCCGCCCATGATCCCGGCAGCCGTGGAGACGCTCGGCGTGAAGGCGTTCACGTCGCTGCGCGAAGCGCTCGACGGCGCCGACGTCGTGATGGCGCTGCGCATCCAGAACGAACGCTTCGCGGGCTCCTACTTCCCGAGCGTCCGCGAGTACGCGGCGACCTTCGGGATCGACCGCGCGACGCTGCGATACGCGAAGGACGACGCGATCGTGATGCATCCCGGTCCGGTGAACCGCGGCGTGGAGCTCTCCCACGACCTCGCCGACCACCGCCCGAGCGTGATCCTCGATCAGGTTCGCAACGGGGTGTCGATCCGGATGGCGGTGCTCTACCTGATCTCGGGGCGGCTGCACCGGGGAGGCGTGGCGTGACCCGGATGCTGATCCGCGGGGGGCGGATTCTCGATCCCTCCGAAGACCGCGACGAGGCCGGCGACGTTCTGATCGAGGCGGGGACGATCTCCGAGATCGCGGCGGGCCTCGACGTGCCGGGCGCCGAGGTGCTCGACGCGAAGGGCGCGTGGGTCGCCCCCGGCTTCGTCGACCTGCACTGCCACCTGCGGGAGCCCGGCCAGGAGTACAAGGAAGACATCGCCTCCGGGGGGCGGGCGGCGGTCGCCGGGGGCTTCACCGCCGTCGCGTGCATGGCCAACACCCAGCCCGTGAACGACGACCCGGCGATGACGGACTTCATCCTGGACCGCGCCCTGCACGACTCGCCCGCCCGGGTCTACCCCGTCGCGGCCGCGACCCGGGGGCTCGAAGGGCAGGTGATGACCGAGATGGTGGCGCTCGTCGACGCCGGGGCCGTCGCCTTCAGCGACGACGGCAGGACGATCATGGACAGCGGTGTGATGCGCCGGGTCCTCGACTACTCCCGGCTGGTCGCGGCCCCCGTGATCGTCCACTGCGAAGACCGGACCCTGGTCTCCGACGGCGTGGTGAACGAAGGGCCGGTGTCGACGAAGCTCGGCCTACCCGGGAATCCGGCCGTCGCCGAGATCGTCCACATCCACCGCGACCTGCTCCTGGCCGAACAGGTCGGGGCGCACCTGCACGTGGCCCACGTCTCGACGGCCGGGGGCGTGGAGGCGATCCGGCGCGCCCGCGAACGCGGCGTGCAGGTGACGGCCGAAGTCACGCCCCATCACCTCACGCTCACCGACGAGGCGACGCTCGGCTACGACACCAACACGAAGGTGGCGCCGCCCCTGCGCGGCGAAGCCGACGTTCGCGCGTGCCGCGCAGGCCTCGTCGACGGCACGCTCGACGCCATCGCCACCGATCACGCGCCCCACGCCCTTCACGAGAAGGAGCTCGATTTCGCGTCTGCGCCGCACGGGCTGATCGGCCTCGAGACCGCCGCCGCGGTGGTCCTCGACCTCGTGCGCTCCGGCGAGCTCACACCGCTCGAGTGGGTCCGGCGCTTGTCGACGAACCCGGCCCGGATCCTGCGCAAGTCGGGCGGGAGTCTGGCCGTGGGCGCTTCCGCGGACCTCGTCGTGATCGATCCCGAGCGCCGCTGGACCTACGACCCCGTGAAGGGCCACTCGAAAAGCCGCAATTCGCCCTGGGCGGGCCAGACGCTCACCGGCCGCGTCGTCGCGACCGTGGTCGGCGGACGCCTCGTGTACCACGTCGATCGGGGCATCCTCGTTTGATGACGGGTCGGCGCCCCCTCCCGCCTACTGCCGTGCTGGCTCTGGCGGACGGCACCGTGTTCCGCGGCCAGGCCTTCGGCGCGGAGCGGGTCGGCGTCGGCGAGATCTGCTTCAACACCAGCATGACCGGATACCAGGAGATCCTCACCGATCCCTCCTACGCCGGACAGATCGTCGCCATGACCTATCCACAGATCGGCAACGTGGGCGTGAACCCCGAGGACGAGGAGTCGGACCGTCCCCACCTCCAGGGCTTCGTCGTGAAGGAGCTGTTCTCCGCCCCGAGCAACTGGCGTTCGCGCGAACCGCTCGACACGTTCCTGCGGCGATCCGGGGTTCCGGGCATCGCGGGCCTCGATACGCGAGCCCTCGTGCGTCGCATCCGGGAGGGCGGCGCCCAGGTCGGCGCGCTGAGCAGCGATCCGGCGCAGCAGGACGAGGCCGAGCTGGTCGAGCGGGCGCGCAGCGCGCCCGGCCTCGACGGGCGCGACGGGGTCGACGCGGTGACCTGCCGGGAGCCCTACGTCTGGACCGAGGGTCCCTGGGAGGGCATCGCGGGGCAGGTGCCGCGGGCCCCCCGGCCGACGCCGACCTACCGTCTGGTCGCCTACGACTTCGGGATCAAGCGCAACATCCTGCGCAAGCTCGTCGAGCAGGGCTTCGAGGTCACCGTGGTCCCGGCGCGCACGACCGCCGAGCAGGCCCTGGCCCTCGCGCCGGACGCGATCTTCCTCTCGAACGGCCCCGGCGATCCCGCCGGCGTGCGGGAGGTCCAGGAGAACGTCCGCCGGCTCGCCGACGAAAAGCCGATGTTCGGCATCTGCCTCGGGCATCAGATCCTGGCCCTGGCCCTGGGGGGCCGCACGCGCAAGCTGAAGTTCGGCCACCACGGGGGCAACCAGCCGGGACAGGACCTCGCGACGCGGAAGGTGGCGATCTGCGCCGAGAATCACGGCTACGCCGTGGACGCGGACTCGCTGCGCGCCGCCGGTGAGCCCGTCGAGATCACCCACGTCAACCTGAACGACGGGACCGTGGAGGGGCTCGCCCACCGGACGCGCCCCCTCTTCTCCGTGCAGTACCACCCGGAGGCGTCGCCGGGGCCCCACGACGCGGCGTACTTCTTCGCCCGCTTCCGCGAGATGGTGGCGCGCCACCGCGCCGGCGAGGCGGTGACGGGCGCGCAGATCGCCGGCGCCGCCCCGGGCGCGATGGGGCCCGGGGCGTAGCGGCGTGCCGAGGCGCGACGACATCGAGACGATTCTCATGATCGGGTCGGGACCGATCGTGATCGGTCAGGCCTGCGAGTTCGACTACTCCGGGACCCAGGCCTGCAAGGCCCTGCGCGAGGAAGGCTACCGGGTGGTCCTCGTCAACTCGAACCCCGCCACCATCATGACCGACCCGGAAACGGCGGACCGCACCTACATCGAGCCGATGACCGTCGAGAGCGTCGAGAAGATCATCGAGGCCGAGCGGCCCGACGTGCTGCTGCCGACCGTCGGCGGACAGACGGCCCTCAATCTGGCCGTGGACCTGAGCGAGCGCGGCGTGCTCGACCGCTACGGGGTCGATCTGATCGGGGCGCGGCTCGACGCCATCCACAAGGCGGAGAATCGCGATCAGTTCCGCGAGGCGATGCGCCGCATCGGCCTCAAGCTCCCGCGCTCCGGCTACGCGCGTTCCCTCCAGGAAGCGCGCCGGATCCTCGGGGAGACGAAGCTGCCCGCCATCATCCGCCCGAGCTTCACGCTGGGAGGCACCGGGGGCGGCGTCGCCTACCGCGACGACGAGTT
>JAOTUO010000229.1 GCA_029863845.1 Myxococcales bacterium | reverse complement strand
GACGAGCACCGCCCCCGGGCGCCGCGCGGCCATCGCGCCGCAGGCGAGGATCCAGCGATCCCACGCGTCCTCCGGCCGCGGCCGGCCTTCACGAGGGCTGGCGTCGCGCAGCGGAACCACGGCGAGCAGCGCCGGGAGCAGCACGACCGTGAAGGCGAACGCAAACACCACGCCGATCGGGCCGAAGATGCCGAAGTGCATCACCGGCGCGAGCTCCGCCGTCGCGAAGGAGGCCAGCCCACCCGCGGTGGTGAGGCTCGTCATCCCAATTGCGAGGCCGGAGTGCCCCAGCGAGTGCGCGATCGCCTCCTCGCGACCGGCGCCGCGCCGGAGCTCGCGGTAGAAGAGCGTGAGCAGGTGAACCGAGCCGCCGACGCCGACGGCCAGCAGGAACGAGGGCAGCACCTGGATCGGGAGCGTGACGGGCACGCCCGTCATCGCCATGGTCGCGATCGTGCCGAGAAGGGCGAGGGCCACCACCGCCAGTGGAAGCAGCACGCCGGAGAGCCGCCGGAAAAGGACGAACAGGAGGAGCACGATCATCGACACCGCGAGGCTCACGAAGAGCGTCATGTCCCGCTGCATCGCGGTCATCAGCATGGCTTCCGTGGTCGCGCCTCCCGTCATGTAGAGGCGGAAGTCGGGAGCGTCGTGGCGCGCGACCACCTCGCTCACGGCGCCCACGACGGCGAAGACCTCCCCGCCGGTGAGGAACGGGCGTCTCTTGCGCACCTCGGATTCCCCCGGGTCCTCGAATCCGGACAGCTCCTCGACCCCTGCGCCCAACGACGAGTAGGTGTCCAGATCGATGAGCACCGCGGTGAGCCGCCCGTCCTCGGAGATGTAGAGGTTCCGGTAGAGGGGATGCGCCAGGACCCGCTCGCGCAGCGCCGCCACGTCGGCGGCGTCCTGGGGCCAGTCCTCGAGAAGGTCTTCGACGATGAGCTCGTCTTCCACGCCGTGGGTGTAGCGGGCGTTGACGAGGCTCGTGACGTCGTCGAGCTGTGGGACGCTGTCCTCGAGGTCCTCGTGGAACGCGCGCAGCTTTGCGAGGAAGCCGAGGTCGAACACCTCGGGCGGCCGGACCGCGATGACGATCATCTCGCCGCGCTCGAACTGCGCGCGGAAGGCGTCGTAGGTCATGCGGGCGGGATCGGTCTCGTGCAGGAACGCCTCGTCGGAGCCGTCCACGACGAGCTTCGGCAGCTGCGACGCGAGCCCGCCGACGAGCAGCGCGGTGGCCGCGATGGCCGCGCCGGCGTGCCGGAAGACGAAACGCCCCCAGCGCTCGAAGCCGGCCTCGATGCGATCGCGAATCATCGCGGCCAGAGTATCATGCGGGCAAAGGGGGCCGAGACCTTCTACTTCCGCGGCCTTCGGCCTTGGAGGCGTCCGCGCAGCGAGCCGGCGGCGAGCGGAGTTCGAACGAACTAGAAGCTGTACTTGAGCTCCAGGAACAGGCGGTCGTTCCTGCCGACGTGCTCGAAGGACGGCAGGTCGCCACTCTGGTAGAGGATGATCCCGCCGTCGACCTCCAGGGCGTCGCGGATCTCGTAGTTGGCAGAGAGCCGCACGACGCTGCCGTCCTGGGCCCGCTCTCCGAAGATCAGTCCCAGCAGCGTCACCTCGAGCCGATCGTTCATGAAGTTCCCCGTGATGCGCACGGCGGTCTCCAGCGCGTTGCGCTGCTCGAAGTTCGGGAAGCTCCGCATGAACGTCTCGAAGTCGAAGATGTGCCGGTTCACGACCTCGAGCGAGAACTGCCAGTCGTTGATGCCGTAGTACTCGATGCCGCCCATGAAGTCGAGCCGCGACTTCTCCGCGACGGTCGGGTTCAAGGGGTTGGAGAGGTTGGTGAAATCGAAGCCGTCGAGGTACGCCAGCTCGGCCTTGAACAGCCAGCTTCCGATCGTGTAGTTGGCACCGGTGCCGCCCAGCCACAGGTGGCTGTGCCGGAACCGCGAACCCGGATCGAGGAATGCGACGTCCTCCCAGTAGCGAGCGAAGTGGAAGGAGACGTCCCAGCCCTGGAAGATCCCGTTGACCGAGAACGCGTACTCGAGGTCCTTGCTCCAATCGTCGGGGCGCTCCTCGGAAGGCAGGGGGACCGGCGACGGGAAGAAGTCGTGGCCGAAGACAGGCTGCTTGCTGAAGCGGATCTCGGGGATCACGAGCGCCGTGAGGCTCCAGCGCTCGACGTAGTAGTCGGCGCGCAGCATGGCGACCGAGAGCCGCAGGTCCTCGAGGTCGCCGATTCCCGGCTCGCGATTGTCGAGGGGATTCAGCACGTCGAGCACGCGCAGGCTGTCCGAGCGCCCCCAGTTGACGACCTGGCGGCCGATCTTGAGGTCGAGGTCGCGGCGCAGGCTGCCCTGGATGTAGGCGTCCTGGAGCAGCACGTCCCACTCGTACTTGTCGAGGACCTGCGACGTGAAGTCGTCGCGGCCGTTGATGAGAAAGGCGAAGTCGTAGAAGCCGAAGCCGTCGACGCGAAGCTTCCAGTCGCCGGGAAGCTCGCCGTCGAGCTGGAGACCCAGCTTGGCGCGCAGCATCGAGACGCCCGTCCAGTTGGTGCCGTTGAGCGCCTCGTGGGAGAGGTAGTTGACCGAGGCCTGGAAGCCCGCGCTGCCGCTGAGCTGCCAGCGGTCCCAGAACGAGGGCGCTTCGGGAGGGCCGTCACCGGGAGTCGCCGCGGTCTCCGCCGGGGACTCGTTCTCTTCGAAGCCGCCGATCAGGTCGCCCAGGTCGTCGTCGGGGGGCGGACCCTCGGCGGGGGCCTCGGCCGCCTCCTCGTCGTCGAAGCCGCCGATCAGGTCATCGACCTCGTCGGCGGTCGCCGTCGCCGACGGGCCGGCGGCCCAGGCCAGGGCGGCGAGCGCGAGCCAACGCCGCGGCGAGTGTCGCCGCACCCGCCCGCTCCCTACAGGCCCTTCTCGAGCTGCCGCACGGTGAACTGGCTCTCGGCCAGGTCCTGGTTGAAGCGGACGTCGCTGGCCCGGATGACCGTGCGGTGGAGCGTCGCCGTGCCCTTCTTGGTGGCCATGTGCATCTCGGTCGCCACCCAGATGCCGTCGATCTGCTCGAGCTGCTTGACCTCGAAGTACTTCTCGCGCCTTCCCTTCTTCACCCAGTTCTTGGAACGGATCACCACGTCGTTGTCCTGGCGCACGAAGAAGACCGACTTCGTGTAGCCCGTCTCCTCGATCTCGTCCTCCGTGTTCGGGATGGCTTGAACGATCCAGACCTTGTGGCCGCCGACCTCTCCCTCCTTGAGAAACGTGTAGTCGTAGTGGTCGAGCTCCCGGGTGGTGAGGTCCGCGTAGGAGAAATCCGAGCCCATGAAGCTCCCGCTCTTGTCGCCCGCGGCGATCCGCTTGGTCTTCTTGAGCGCGGGCAGGTAGAGCCACTGATCGTCGTCCTTGTCGGCGTCGTCGTAGTCGTAGGTGAGGAAGCCCGTGTCCTTCACGTCCGCTGGGACGAGGAAGAAGAGGATCGAGTAGGTGTCCTCGCCGTGGTCGCGCCGGAAGGACCGGATCTTTCTCACCCGCTCATTGCCGTTCTTGTCGATCAGGATCATCTCCATGTCCTGGACGGCGTTGTCGCCGTCGTCGCGCTCGTCCACCCGCTCCATGATCTCGCGGCCTGTGAGCTCGGCGGCGACGGCGGCCGGGGGGGGCGCCAGGAGCAGCGCGATGGCGCCGGAGAGGAGTCCTGCGGGGGTGCTTCGTCTCATCGAGACATCTCCACGTCGAGAGTTCGGACGGCCCTGGGGCGCATGACCAGCGTCATCAGCGCCGGGGCCAGGAGCACGTCGGCCAGGAACGCGACGATGATAGTAAATCCGGTCAGGAGACCGAAGAAGAAGAGGATCCGCATCGACGCCAGCATGTAGAGGAAGAAGCCCGTGGACAGGACGAGGCTCGTGAAGAGCAGCGCCTGTCCGGTCGACGCCAGCGTCTCGCGCACGGAGCCCCGGATGTCGCCGCTTCGCTCGTAGTAGCGCCGGAAGTTGTGCATGAAGTGGATGGTGTCGTCCACGGCCAGGCCGATGGCGATGCTCCCGATCAGGAGCGTGAAGCCGTCCAGCGGGATCTCGAACCAGCCCATGACGCCCAGGGTGATGAGGATCGGCGTCAGGTTCGGGATCATGCTCAGGAGACCGATCCGCAGGCTGCCGACCAGCAGCACCATCAGGGGCGTGATCACCAGGAACGCGACCAGGTAGGTCTTGGCCATGCTGTGGATCACCGCGCTGAAAGTGCGGCCCAACAGCGCCAGGAGGCCCGTGATGGTGACCCCGACGCCGTCGCCGAGGATCTGCCGGAAGTCGCGGTCGATGGCCTCGAGGAAGGCGGCGTATTGGATCGCGTCGACGAAGGGGACCTTCATCGTGAAGCGCCCGACCCGGAACGGTGGGTCGACGACGTCCTCGAGATCGTCGCTGCCGCTGTTCTCGAAGAGCAGGAGCTCCTGGGCGACGAGCGTGCGGTCGCGCGGAATCGCATGGAATTCGGGGCGATTCTCGTTCAGAGCCTGGTGGATCTCCTTCAAGACGTCCACCAGTGAGACGGTCTTGCCCACGTACACGTCCCGCATCTGGATCCGCAGGCTGTGGCGCCGCATGTCGTCGATGCGGTCGAGCAGCGCGGGCTCGTGAAGGCCGTTCTCGCGGCCGCTGTCCACGAGCACTTCCAGGAACACCGACCCCTTGAGCTTCCAATCCATCCGCTCGGTGGAGACGCGGAAGTAGTGCCCCTCCGGGAACCACTCGACGGGGTAGTGGGAGAATCGGATCTGGAACGCTCCGACCAGCGAGAACGCCAGCAGGCCCGCGCTCGCCAGGACGATCGCGGTGGCGTGATCGGTGGCGAAGGTGCCGGCGCGCACCAGCAGGCGCTGGGTCGCCTGGGATTCCGGCTCCTGCGCGGGCGGGGCGGCGCCCATGGGGAAGACGGCGATCAGCGCCGGCAGCAGGACGACGGTGAGTACGAGCGCGAGCAGCACGCCGACCGGCGCCCAGATCCCGAACTGTGCGATCGGCGCGAGCTCCGCCGCCGCGAACGAGACGAGGCCACCGGCGGTCGTGAGGCTCGTCATGACGATGGCGAGGCCCGAGTGACCGAGGGCGAAGGAGATCGCCTGCTCCTTGTCGTCGCCCACGCGGCGGCGCTGGAAGAAGATGGCGAAAACGTGGACCGAGTTGCCGATGCCCACGGCCAGGAGGAAGGAGGGCAGGATCTGCGTGGGGATCTGGATCGGGGCGCCGGCGACGGCCATGATCGAGAGCGTGCACAGGAGCGAGAGGATCACGACCGCCAGCGGCAGCACGACGGCGCCGGCGCGCCGGAACAGCAGGAACAGGAAGCCGGCGATCGCGGCGACGGCGATCAAGGTGAAGCGCGCCATGTCGGTCTGCATCGCCCGCTGGAGCGTCTCGACGAGGATGGGCGTTCCCGCCGTGTAGATCCGGAAGTCGGGTGCCTGGTGGCGGGTGACGATCGCCTCGATCGCTTCCACGATCTCCGCGTTCTCGGCGCCGGTGATGAAGCGGCGCTCGGCGGCCGCGGCGTCGCCGGTGTCGCCGAAGCCCCCGAAGTCGTCGTCCTCGACGCCGAGCGAGGAGTAGGCATCGGTCTCGATGCTGATGGTCGTGACGCGGCCGTCCGCGGAGAGGAGGAGGTTGCGGTAGAGGGGATTCCCCAGGGCGAGCTTCTCGACGGTCGCGAGCGCTTCCGGCGTGCGCGGCCAGTCCTCGAGCAGTTCCCCCACGATGAGCTCGTCGTGCTCGCCGCGGGTGTGCCGCGCGTTCACGAGGCTCGTCACCTCCTGGAGCTTCGGGACCTCGTTCTCGATGTCTTCGTGCAGGGCGTGCAGCTTCTCCAGGAACGCGAGGTCGAAGACCTGCGGCGGCTCGATGGCAATGAGGATGCGGTCGTCGCGCCCGAACTGATCGCGGAAGGCGTCGTAGGTGACGCGGACGGGGTCGTCCTCGTGCAGGAAGCCCTCGGTGGAGGTGTCGATCTCGATCTTCGGGAGCTGGGTGATCAACGCGCCCGCGACGAGCAGGACCGCGCCGATCGTGGTCCACGCCCGGTGGTACGCCCGGTGCCCCCAGCGCGCAAAGGCGCGTTCGATTCTCTCGCGCACCGGCGCCGGCGGATCGCCGCCCGCGCTCACCGCGTCCGACCTCTCACGTCGCCCCCCGCACGCGGTGCGAAGCGTAGGGGTCCTCGTCCGCGTCCGCGAGCCGCCCCCCGGCCGGCGCGGCAGAACGCTCGACTGCACCTTGACCGGGGTGCCGCGTGCCTCCACCATCGACCCTTTCGATCCATCGGGAGGCCCATTCGCCATGCGCCCTTCGCATTCGCGCACGACACTCGCGACGCTCGCCCTGGCGGCGGCGCTCGCGCTCGCACCTGCCCCCGCGCGCGCGGAGGAGGAGGAGAGCCTCCTGTACACCGGGGTCGTCGGCGTGGGCTCCGTCGTCTGCACCCTCGTCTACAGCCCCCTCAAGGTCGTGTATGCGGCCAGCGGCCTGGTCGTCAGCGGGCTGGCCTGGATGTGGACACTGGGCAATACCGACGTGGCGGGGCCGATCTTCACCGCCGCCGTCGGCGGGGACTACGTCCTGATGCCGGCCCACCTCGAGGGCAAGCAGGACCTGCACTTCACGGGGCGCTAGATCCGGCCACCCTGCGCGGACTCGCCGGGCGTGAGGTGGGCCGTGCAGTTGAGGAGCGTGATGCGCCAGGGGGGCGCCGCAGAGATCTGCGTCACCGCCGTGTTGTCGAAGCGCATCGGGGACGGGTCGCCGCCCGCGGACGCGAGGTGCCGGGTCGCGAGAGAATG
>JAOTUO010000228.1 GCA_029863845.1 Myxococcales bacterium | reverse complement strand
AGGGCGCGATGGCTGACGACGGCGCCCTTGGGTCTTCCCGTCGTGCCGCTCGTGTACATCTGGTAGGCGTCCGCGGAGTCTTCCACACGGCGCTCCGGCGGCCGCGAGTCGGCGCGGTCGAGCCAGCTCGCGTAGCTCTCCCAGCCCGGCGGTGGCTGCGCGTCGAGCGCGAGCCAGCGCTCGACCGAAGGCAGCTCGGCTCGGACGCCGTCGATCGCCTGGGCAAAGCCGCCGCGCGCTACGACGAGGCGCGCCCCGGCGTCGTTCACGATGTAGCGCCACTCCGGCGGCGCGAGCCGGTAGTTCAGCGGCACCGGCACCACGCCCGCCTTGGCCGTTCCGAAGTAGAGCAGGGCGAGTTCGATGCAGTTGTTGGCGAGGATCGCGACCCGGTCGCCGCTCTGGAGGCCCCCGTCGATGAGCGCGTTCGCGATCCGGTTCGCCTCCGCGCGCGCATCGCCGTAGGTGAGCTTGCGGCCCGCCTGCACGGCGAACTCACTCTCGGGGCGCAGGGTCGCTCCGTAGTCGAGAAAGTCCTGAAGTCGCATCGGGGGGACACCTCGCGGCCGGAACGCGTCCGAGTCTACTCCGATCCCGGTACGACGGGGAGTGCCCGGCTGCCTGCGCTGCGAAGGAGTTGACGACGACCGGAGCCGGCGCGAGGATGCGGCCGCCCGAAGAGGAGCCGACGCCATGCATACCGTGCGCTACGAAACCGACGGCCCCGTGGCCGTCGTCACGATCGACCGTCCCGAGGTGCGGAATGCCGTGGACGCCCCGACGGCCGGGGCGCTTGCCGCGGCCTTCCGCTGCTTCGAAGAAGACGACGACCTCGCCGTCGCCGTGCTCACCGGGTCCGGAGGGGTCTTCTGCGCGGGGGCCGACCTCAAGGGCGTCGCCGAGGGGCGCGGCAACCGCGTGGTGCTGGACGGGGACGGGCCCATGGGCCCCTCGCGGATGCTGCTCTCGAAGCCGACTCTCGCCGCCGTCGAGGGCTACGCCGTGGCGGGGGGTCTCGAGCTGGCGCTCTGGTGCGACCTGCGCGTGGCCGCCCGCGATGCGGTCTTCGGCGTCTTCTGCCGGCGCTGGGGGGTGCCCCTGATGGACGGCGGCACGATCCGCCTGTCGCGCCTGCTGGGCCACAGCCACGCGCTGGATCTCATCCTGAGCGGGCGCGGGGTCTCGGGCGACGAGGCCCGTCTCATGGGACTGGCCAACCGCCTCGTCGACAGCGGTTGCGCGCTCCGGGAGGCGATCGCGCTGGGGAAGCAGCTCGCGAAGTTCCCGCAGCGCTGCCTGCGCAGTGACCGGCTCTCCTCGTATCGCCAGTGGGACCTCTCGCTGGAGGATGCGCTTCGCGAAGAGACGCGCCTCGGTGTCGAAGTCATCCGGTCCGGTGAGACCGAGGCCGGCGCGCAATCCTTCGCCGCGGGCGCGGGGCGCCACGGCGCCTTCGACTGAGCGCTCGTGGCGCGGGGGCGGCGCGTTCGGCGCCGATCGTGCGCGCTCGCGATGATCAGTCGCTGACCCGTTTCGTCACCCCCGGCCGCGGGGCGGCACTCACATCCAGGGACCGTCACCCCAGAGCCCGGGACCGTCACCCCCGGATGGGAGGAGTAGATCATGGATGCGTGGGAGCGCTCGAGGTTTGCCATCAGCGGAGCGGAGCACGAGGTGCACGAGGCGATCATGGCGCTGCTGCGGGTGCTCCAGCACGCTCGGGTCAGCGAGTCGACCCGATTCGCGATCCAGGGCGCGCTGTCGGCGCTGCGCTCGGAGCAGTCCGCGCCCGGCTCGGGCGACGTGAAGCCCCGTTTCGGGGAGCGGATCCCGACCGATCCGGGTGGAAGCTCCGCGCCTTCCCGACGGTCGGGCGCGCTCCCCGTCCGTACGCCGGGCGAGGCCACGCCGCCTGGGGCGCGACGAACAGCCCCTTCCTGAAGCCCGTCAGGTCGTCGCGCGGGATCGTGCGCGACTCCGTCAGGACCCGGCCGGAAGCTCGACGATCCGCGCGGGGTCGGGCGCACGGGCGTGTGCGTCCCGCAGTCGCTCGCCCAGCTCGCGCGCGCGTTCGACGACGACGTCGTTGTCCAGGACCGCGCCGAGGACGGCCGCCAGTTGCTTTGCGCGGAGTCGGACGCGGGGCAGGGGCGGCGGGCCCAGGCCCAGGCGGGAGACGCGCCGGGCCCAGTAGAACTGGTCGAGCACGTGGGGGACGACGACCTGCGGCACTCCGGCGCGCGCGGCGGTCGTCGTGGTGCCGGCCCCGCCGTGATGCACGACCGCCGCGACGCGAGGGAAGAGTCGCGCGTGCGAAACCGAACCGAGCGCGAAGACGCCCTCGGGAAGCGCCCCCCCGCCGAGGCCCGCCCAGCCCCGGGAGATGAGCGCGCGCCGTCCCAGCGACGTCACGGCCTCGAGGAGCGCGCGCGTCGTGGCCTCCGGCCGCGCATCGGTCATGCTGCCGAAGCCGAGATAGATGGGCGGCGCTCCCGCGTTCAAGAACGACTCCAGCTTGGGGGGAAGGGGCGGGCCCGAGATCGGGTGGAGGCACGGGACCTGCTCCACGTCGAGCGTCCAGTCGAGCGGGCGCGGCGCGAGGTCGGCGTCGGCCGCGAGCACGGGCCGCGCGGAAAGGATGTGCCGGTGGACGTCGGCCACCGGCGCCAGGCCGAGCGCGGCGCGTTCGCGGTTGAACTGGCGGCCGAGGACGCGGTTCCAGGTCGCGATCATCAGGCGCCACAGCGCGCGGTTGCCCCAGCCCGGAAGCGACTGCGACGGTACGACCAGCGGGGGGTAGTCGCCGGAGGGCAGCAGGACGGGGCAGTACGCGACGTATCGGAACGGAACGCCGTGCAGCTCCGCCGCCGTGCGGGCTGCGAACTGGACGCCGGCGGCGAGGATGCAGTCGGCGCCTTCCGTGGCTGCCGGGAGCGCTGCGAACTGGGCGGCGAGGCTGTCCCGGGCGTAGCGGTCCGTCGCGCGCAGCAGCGCGAGCGCGCCGCGCGTCATCGACTCGGCTTCGGCGGTGAGGAACTCGCGCACGCTGCGGCCCACGGGGCGGAACTCCCAGCCCCGCTCCGACACGGGCGCGCGGAAGTCGGGCGGCGCGCACACGCGCACGTGGTGACCGGCGGCGGCGAGGGACTCGGCCAGAGCGATCATGGGGTAGACGTCGCCTCGCGTTCCTTCCACGGCCAGCGCGACTCGCATGGGTGGGTCTCCCCGAAGTGAGGACCGTCGCGTGCGGCATCGGCCGCGCGCGCGGCAGCTTGAGTCGACGAGTCGCTCAGCCCGGTGCAGGGCGTGCGCAACTCGTCGTTCTCAGCGCCGACCCCCGAAGACGAAAAAATAGGGAACGCACGCGGCGAAAAAGAAGAGAAGGACCGCGGCGGGGGCGATCCAGCGCCGACGGTGCAGCTCCCGGGGCAGGGCGGGAGCGTGGGTCAGCGCGTAGCTCGCGTAGACGATGAGCAGCGGCAGCCACGGCACGCGGAAGCGCGCGGTGGCGTTGGAGGCGATGTGCACGGCCGCCACGACGCCGAACACGAGGCACGGCAGCAGCCGGCGGCCCGTTCCTGCGGCCACGGCAATTCCGAGCACGCCGGCGACGAACACGAACGAGTAGCTCGCGATCGAGACGACGGTCGCCGCAGGCAGGGCCCACCCCGGAACCTCGCCGTAGGTGCCGCGACGCAGCTTGTAGAGCAGCACGGAGTCGGGGCTCAGCAGCTGCGCCAGATTCCGCAGCGTCTTCTTGAAGATCCACGCCGGCTGCTCGGCGGCGATGCGCTCGAGGGTCTGGCGCCGGGCGAAGTCCAGGCGATCCACCTCGGAAGGGATGTTGAAATAGGTGAGCGCGAAGGTGCCCTGCGCAGGTCCCGTGGGCCGCAGCCAGTCGGGATGCTCCAACGTATTCCCCTCGCCGGCGGCGAACCAGCCCACGGTCGACACCGGAACGAAGCGGCCGAGAACGAGGTGGTTGCGAATCGTCCAGGGCGCGATGACCAGCAACGCGAGACCCAGCATCACCGCGCCCTGGAGCGCGGCGAGCCGCCGCCCTTTCTGGGCCGCGGTCGACCACCACCAGAATGCGGAGACTCCCGCGACCGGGAGGGCCAGCTCGCGGGTGAGGGCGGCGACGCCGAAGGTGAGCCCGGTGAGGAGGACGCCGCTCCAGCGGCGCTCGCGCTCCACGAGCACGACCGCCAGCAGGGCCCCCGTCACCAGCAGTGCGAACAGGGTCTCGGACCAGAGATAGTGGCTGTGGGCGAGGAGGGCGGGATAGAGCGCAGCGATGACCCCGGCCACCAGGCCCACGCGCGCGTCGAAGAGCGCGCGTCCGAGCAGTGCGGTCAGCGCGATCAGCGCGGTGCCGAGCGCCACCTGCAGGAGCAGCATCGGACGCACGAAGGCGGGCGTCGTGAACTCGTCGAGCAACGAGACTTCCGGGTCCGCGAGAAGCGACAGCAGATAGGAGTGTGCCGGGGGGCGCCAGGCGCGGGAGGCGGCCGGCGAGAAGCCGTTTACGTGGCCCCGGCCGCGCGCGATCTGCAACGCGGTCATCGCGTAGTAGTTCTCGTCGCCGATCGTCTCGACGGGGTAGGTGGCCTGCATCGCGGTCCAGCGCAGGGCGCCGCCCAGGGCCACGACGGCGACCAGGAGCACGGCGGCGCGCGGGCCGGGACCCATCAGAACGCGCGGGTCTCCCCGATGCGCAGGATCCACGCCTCGGATTCGGAGAAGCCAGCTGCCTCCGCGGCGGCGCGGAAGCGCCGCGGCGGCTCGCCGAGAGGCTCGTCCGATAGATCGAAGGTTCCGAAGTGCACGCCCACGACCCGCTGCGCGCGGAGGTCGCGGGCGGCCTGGATGGCCTGCTCGGGGTCCAGGTGGAAGGGGCGCATCATCGCCTGCGGCTCGTAGGCGCCGATGGGAACGGCCGCGAGGTCGAAGGGGCCGAGCTTCGCCCCGATGTCGGCGAAGCCGGCGAAGTAGCCGGTGTCGCCGCCGAAGTAGAAACGGCGATCCGCGGCTGCGACGACCCATGAGGCCCAGAGCGCGCGTCGCTCGTCGCGCAGGCCGCGTCGGCTCCAGTGCTGCGCCGGCACGCAGACGACCTCGACGCCCGAGAGCGTGCGCGCCTCGCCCCAATCGAGCTCGTCCACGTGCTCGATGCCTCGGGAGCGCAGCAGCGCGCCGTTGCCGACGGGAACCAGGAAGTGGGTTCCGTCCCCCCGCCGGGCGAGCCGCTCGAGGGTTCGGAGATCGAGATGGTCGAAGTGGTTGTGGGAGATCACGACGAAGTCGATGGGGGGCAGCGCTTCGAGGGCGAGCCCCGGCTCGACGAAGCGGCGGGGACCGAACCAGGCCACGGGGCTCGCGGTCTTCGACCAGGTCGGGTCGGTGAGGAACGTGAGCCCACCCATCTGGATCAGCAGGGTCGCGTGGCCCACCCAGGTGACGGTCGGGACGCTGTGCCGGGCGTTGCGGCGCAGGAATGCGCCGTCGTTGGGCACGACCTCGGGCGCTCCGTCGCGGCCGGTGAGCGAGCCCCAGATCCGCCGCAGCCCGAAGGGGGCGGTCACGCCGAAGCCGGCGCGCTCGATGGGACCGGCGAGGTTCTCGAAGCGACCCTCGGCATCCCGTGGTGCAGGCGGGAACCCGTCGGTCCCGGCGGCGGCGGTCGCGGAGAGCCACGACGCCGGCAGCACAAGGAGCCCGACGGTCGCCGCGGCGGTTCTCGCTCGGAGCATGCGGCGCAGGCTAGCTCTTGGCGTCACCGGAGGGCGAGGCTCCAGCATCCGAGCAGGCCGGCGAGCGCCGCGCCCCCCAGGATCCACTGCGCGGTCGGCGAGGGCGGGCGGCGCCGAACGCGGCCCGCGGCGAGTCCCAGCACGCCCCCCACGGCGAGTCCGCTCGCGTGGGCCCAGAGGTCGACGCGCTCGCCCGCCGTCCCGAGCATGGCGAGCAGGCCGATGGCGGCCGCCACCGGGATCCAGGCACGGCCGCCGCGGACGCCGAGCCGGCGCCGGCGCGTGACGGCCAGACCGCCGAGGAGACCCACGGCGGCGAAGACGGCCGTCGACGCGCCCACGGAGTTGTGGGCCGAGCCGTGGAGAAGGGCATTGAGGAGGTTGCCGCCGGCGCCGGCCAGCAGCAGCAGTGCGCCGCCCAGGCCCGGACCCAGAGCGCGACACACGGACGTGAAGAACAGGGCCCCGATGGCGGCGTTGGCGGCCACGTGGGTGAGGTCGGCGTGCAGCGTCAGCGCGGTGACGGTCCGCCACACCTCGCCCGCGCCGATTCGCTCGGCGTCGGCCGCCCCGCGCGCGAACCAGAGCGCCGCGGGATCGCGCGGACCGGTGACGGCAAAGAAGGCGAGCAGGGCGCCGGCGGCGCCCAGCCCCGCGAGCCACGCGCCCTTGCCGGGCGGCGCCTCGTCCGAGTCGGCGTCACGACGCGGTGCGGCGTTTTCGCGCTCGTACGCGTCGAGGGCGCCCACGGCCCGATCCCGGTCGCAGGCCGCCACGCCCACGGCGAATCCCTCCGGCGTCCGCCGGACTCGCGGCGCCAGGCCTTCTGCGACCAAGACGAGCGCCCACTCGTCTGCGGCACGCCGCCTGCGGGTGACGCGCACCGGCACTTCACTGGGTTGGTCCATGGACCTGCACACTCATGTAGCACCGAGACGGGCCGAGGTTTGGCGGCCGGGAGAAACGCCCGACGCCGCGGCGGGTCGCCGGACTTCGCGGTCGCACGTCTCGCGCTGAACTGGCTTGGGCCGGTCACCCATTTTTCTTGACTCCCGGGGGGGGGCAGTGTTCTACTGCTCCAAGCACCTGTTTTATTAACCTTTTTCTGGTCGGGTGGGAAATCCCCCACCCGCGGCACCGCCGA
>JAOTUO010000227.1 GCA_029863845.1 Myxococcales bacterium | reverse complement strand
ACCCCCGCGGCACCAGCGCGCGATCGGTAGGCGCGCGCCAACGGGCGCCGGCTGCAAACGTGCGTCGCGGAACGGGAAAGGTGGTGGAGCTGGGGGGGATCGAACCCCCGACCCTCAGACTGCCAGCCTGATGCTCTCCCAGCTGAGCTACAGCCCCACGGGAGCGAGGCTACCGGCGGCCCCGGAGGCTGTCAAAGGACGTGCCCCCGGTGTTTGGGGCCGCCGGAAGCGGCGTGGTATCCTCGCGCCGCTTCGGCCGGAGTGGCGAAATCGGTATACGCAGGGCCCTCAAAAGGCCCCGGCCTCAAGGCCGTGTGGGTTCGAGTCCCACCTCCGGCACCCCTTTCGCGGGCGAGGCGCCGGCTGCCGAATATCTTCGCGCGCGGGAACGTCGTAATCAGGGAATGGGGGCAGAATGCGGGGCTGGGCTCGAAGGATCGCCGTGGCGGCGCTTGCCTTGGTTGCGCTCGTCTTCGCGACGAGCGGCGCTCCGGGACCGGCGCTGGCCGATTCCCGGGAGTTCGCGGGACGCGTCGAAGAGGTGTCGGGGGAGGGCGTCGTGGTTCGCAACCGCTCGGGGGACGAGCGCCGCTTCGTACGCACGAAGCAGACGCAGGTCGTCGGCAAGAGGTCGAGCTGGAAGGATCTCCGCGGGGGCGACTCCGTCATCGTGACCTGGAGCCTGGATGACGATCCGGTGGAGTGCCGGCGGATCGATGTGCTATCGACTGCTGCCGGTCGCTAGCCGTTGAAAGGAGAGAATACGACCATGCGCATGATTCGAAACCTCTGGGCGACCCCCCTCGTGGTCGCAGGTCTCTGGCTGGGTCTGCCGGGCGCAGCCAGCGCCGAGGACTGCACCGTCAAGACCGCGGACGGAAAGACGATCCACGGTCGCATCTTCGAAGGGATGCTCCGCAAGACGGGGAAGAAGGATTTCACCATGACCAAGGGCGGAGAGATGGTGAAGTTCGTGCCCTACCCGGACATGGCGGTGAAGGGCGAGAAGACCGAGTGGGAGAAGGTGAAGAAGGAGGACTGGCTTCGCATCTGCTTCCGGCGGATGGACAAGCCCCGCTACGCCTACGAAGTCACCGTGATTCCGGCTCCCGACGACCAGGCCGAGGACCTCTAGCGGGAGCACCGGAAGGCGCCGCCGTTCCCGCTCGGGGCCGGTGGTTCGACGCTCCCCAGGCGGTGGGATAGCGTCTCCGCGATGGTGCCCGCAGAGCCGTTGCTCAAGCCGGACCAGTTCGCGCGCTATGCCCGCCACCTGACGCTTCCGGAGGTCGGCGTCGACGGCCAGCGGGCGCTGCTCGACGGCCGCGTGCTGCTGATCGGAGCCGGCGGCCTGGGATGTCCCCTCGCGCAGTACCTCGCGGCGGCCGGCGTCGGCACGATCGGGCTCGTCGATTTTGACTGCGTCGACCCGTCGAACCTCCAGCGCCAGGTGCTGTACGGCACGGCGGACGTGGGCCGGCCGAAGGTCGAGGCGGCGCGCGAGCGCATCGCGGCGATGAATCCCGACGTTCGGGTCGAGACCCACCAGCTGCGCTTGACCTCCGGGAACGCCCTCGAGATCCTGCGCGACTACGAGGTCGTGGTGGACGGCACCGACAACTTCCCGACGCGCTACCTCAGCAACGATGCCTGCGTGCTCCTCGGAAAGCCGAACGTCCACGGGTCGATCTTCCGCTTCGAGGGTCAGGCGACGGTCTTCGATGCGCGCCGCGGTCCCTGCTACCGCTGCCTCTACCCGGAGCCGCCGCCGCCCGGGGCGGTCCCCTCCTGCGCCGAGGGCGGCGTTCTGGGCGTGTTGCCGGGTCTGATCGCCATGATTCAGGCCACGGAAACCGTGAAGCTTCTCACCGGGATCGGTGAGCCCCTGATCGGAAGGCTGCTCCAGTACGACGCGCTGAGCATGGGCTTCACCGAATTCCGCCTGAAGAAGGACCCCGGCTGTCCGGTCTGCGGCGAGCGGCCCAGCGTGACGGAGCTGATCGACTACGAGGGGTTCTGCGGCGTCCCGGCGGCAGAGGAGAGCGGCAGCGGCATCCGCGAGATCACGGCCGCGGACACCCGGGCGAGGCTCGAGCGCGGCGAGGAGTTCCTGCTCCTCGACGTACGCGAACCGAAGGAGAGCGAGACGGCCCGCATCCACGGCTCGCTGCTGATCCCGCTCGGCCAGATCGAGTCCCGCCTGGATGCGATCGCGGGCTGGAAGCGGCGGCCGATCGTCGTCCACTGCCACCACGGCGGGCGCAGCGCCCGGGCCTGTGAGATCCTGGCGGCAAGCGGCTTCGAGCAGGTGGAGAACATGGCCGGCGGCATCGAGGCGTGGAGCCTGACCGTCGATCCGAGCGTGCCGCGCTACTAGTCCGGACCGCGCCGGAGGGGGGGCATGGCCAGGTCGAAGATTCCCGGACCGCTGGAGCGACGACATCTCGTCGAACGCAAGCTCGGAACGGCCCAGGCGCTGCGCTACGCCGAAGCCTACCTGGCCGAAGACCGCAGCGTGGAGGCGATCGAATTCCTGCGCATGGCCGAAGCCACCGAGCAGCTCGAGGCGCTGCGCCGGGAGGCGCTGGCAGCGGGCGACGTCTTCCTGCTGCGGGCGGTCAGCGCAGCGCTGGGCGTCGAAACCGGGCGCGAGGAGTGGCAGGCGGTCGCGGCCGCGGCCGCGGCCGCGGGCAAGGATCGCTATGCTACCGAGGCTCGGCGTCAGGCGGAGCGGGGGGAGGACTGAATCGAATGGCACTTCATTGTCTGGTCTTTCGAGGTCTCGTGAAGGAGGTGGAGGAGGAGGTCAACAAGTACCTCACCTCCCACGTCGTCAGCATTCTCCACATGGCGCAGAGCGAGACGGGAGACCACATCAGCGTCACGTTGATCGTCGACGAGCCCGACTCGCTGCTTCCCGAGGCGGGGCTCTGAGCATCGCGCCGGCGCCAAATTGGCTCCTCCGTCGATCCACGCCTACACTCACTTTCTTGAGGGGACGGATTCCCGAGCCGGCGCTCGGGTTTGCAGGTGAGGATCCCTGCATGGCAGCGGGTGAGCCGGTCTCGCTGGACGCGGCGGTAGAGTGGCTCCGCAAGCACTTCGACCCCGAGGCGGCGCGCGGCCTCGACGTCGCCTTCCAGTACGCACTCACGGGTCCCGGGGGCGGGCGCTTGTACGCCCGCGTCGATGACGGGCGACTCGAGGTCGCCCTCGGAGACGTCGAGTCGCCGGACGCCCGCTTCCACCTGCGGGCGTCGGATTTCTTCGCGATCCTGGCGGGTCGGGAGAACGCGGACCTGCTGTTCACGGCCGGGCGCATCGAGGTGGAGGGCGACCTGTCGATCGCCCTGAAGATGCGCAAGCTGTTCCGCCCGCAGCGCTGATGGCCGCCCGGCGCGCGCCCCCTCACTGATGCCCGACATCCGGATCGAGAACGCGCGCTCGCACAATCTTCAGGGCGTGAGCTGCCGCATTCCCATCGGCGCGCTCACGGTGGTGACCGGCGTCTCCGGCTCCGGAAAATCGACGCTCGCCTTCGACACGCTCTACGCGGAGGGACAGCGCCGCTACGTCACCTCGCTCTCCACGTACGCGCGTCAGTTTCTCGAGCGCCTGCCCCGTCCCGAGGTGGACTCCATCTCGAACCTTCCCCCCGCGATCGCGATCGAGCGGCGCAACCGCGTGACGAGCGCCCGCTCCACGGTCGGCACCGCGACGGAGATCCTCGACTACCTGCGGCTCCTCTACGCGAAGGTCGGCGAGACGCGTTGCCCCGACTGCGACCTTCGCGTCGAGCCCGGCACGGTGGAGGCGGTGGGCGGGCGGATCCTCGAGCGCTGGGAGGGCAAGCGCATCGCCTTGGGCGCGCCGCTGCCCCGTCGCGACAACGAGCGGCCAGCCGCCCTGCGCGCGCGGCTCTGCGCCGAGGGCTTCGCCCGCCTGCTCGACGCGGAGGGGGGTGTGGTGGACGCGAGCGAGATCTCGCTGCGGCGCTTCGCCGCGCTGCGCGAGAGTGCGCTGCTGCTCGTCGATCGTCTCGCGCTTCGCCGCAGCGAGGGTCGCGCCCGGCTGAACGAGGCGATTGCGACGGCGTTCGCCCGCGGCGAGGGGCGCTGCGTCGTGGTCAGCGAGGCCGGCGAGCGAGCCGGCTTTCGCGAGGGCATCGCCTGCGACGGCTGCGGACGGCGGTTCCCGGCGCCGCGGCCCGCGCTGTTTTCCTTCAACAGCCCGCTCGGAGCCTGCCCCGAATGCCAGGGATTCGGGCGCGTGCCGGCCCTGGATCCCGAGCGGGTGATCCCCGACCCGGGCAAGAGCCTCGAGGACGACGCCATCGCGCCGTTCACGACGCCCCGGGGGCGACGCGCGCAGCGGCAGCTGCTGCTGGCCTGCCGGCGGCGCGGCGTGCCCACGGACCGTCCGGTGAGCTCCCTCTCCGAGGCGCAGCGGGAGTGGATCTTCCGGGGCGACGGTCGGGCGCGGGGCGCCGGGACGGGCAAGGACGCGTGGCGGGGGGTGCAGGGCTACTTCGACCGCCTCGAGCGCAAGCGGTACCGGGTCCAGAACCGCGTGCTGATCGCGCGCTATCGCCGCTTCGATCCGTGCGACGCCTGCGCGGGGACGCGCCTGCAGCCCGAGGCGCTGTGCGTCCGGTTCGGTGGTCGCCACCTCGGGGAGGTCGGCGCCTCCACGCTGGGGGAGTTGCTGGCGTGGCTCGACGCTCTCGCACTCGCGCCGCACGAGGCCGAGCGGGCGAGGAGGTTGCTCGAGGATCTGCGTTCACGGGTCGCGACGGCCGTCGCCGTGGGACTCGACTACATGACCCTCGACCGCACCATGCGGACGCTCGCCGGGGGCGAGGCGCAGCGCATCCAGCTGGCGGCGGCCCTCGGCGGCACGCTGACCGCGTCGTTGTACGTTCTCGACGAGCCGTCCATCGGCTTGCACGCGCGCGACGCCGACCGGCTCGTCAGCACGCTCCGGCGCATTCGCGACCAGGGAAACACCGTCGTCGTCGTCGAGCACGCGCCCGAGATCGTGGCGGCGGCGGACCACGTGATCGACCTCGGGCCGGGTGCGGGCCGCGAGGGCGGGCGGCTCGTGGTCGAGGGCCCCGTCGAGACGCTGCGGAACCACGCGACCTCGCTCACGGGCCGCATGCTCCGCGGCGAGATCGGCGGCGGGGCGCGCCGGCCGCGCCGCGAGCGAGGTTGCCTGCGTGTGGTGGGCGCGCGCGCCAACAACCTGCGCGGCATCGACGTCGAGATCCCCCTGGGCCAGCTGGTGGTCGCGACGGGCGTGTCGGGAGCGGGCAAGTCGACGCTCGTTCGCTCCGTGCTCGTCGGAAACCTGCGGCGCGAGCCCGATCGGGGCGCCTGCACGCGCGTCGAGGGCGCGGAGCAACTCTCCGAGGTCATCGTGATGGACGCCTCGCCCCCGGTGCGCAGCCCCCGATCGAACCCCGCCACGGTGTCCAAGGCCTTCGACCCCATCCGGCGGCGCTTCGCCGCGACGCGCCAGGCGCGCAGTCTCGGCGTCGCAGCCGGCTGGTTCTCGTTCAACGTTCCCGGCGGGCGCTGCGACGCCTGCGACGGCGCCGGCGAGGTCTTCGTCGACATGCAATTCCTCGACGACGTGCGCATGCCGTGCGAGGTCTGCGGGGGGCGTCGTTACCGCCCGGAGGTGCTCGAGATCCGCGTGCGCGGGCTGTCGATCGTGGACGTCCTCGCACTCACGGTGAACGACGCCCTCGCGATCTTCGGCGACGACCTCGGGATCGCGCGCCGCCTCGAGCCGCTCGCGCGCGTCGGGCTCGGCTACCTGAGCCTCGGGCAGCCGGTGTCGACGCTGTCGGGCGGCGAAGCACAGCGGCTCCGGATCGCGCAGGCCCTGACGGAAGGCAGCGAAGGCTGCCTGTTCGTCCTCGACGAGCCCACGACCGGACTGCACGCGGCGGACATCGATGTGCTGCTGCGCTGCCTCGATGAGATTCTCGACGCCGGCGGCAGCGTGATCGTGGTGGAGCACAACCTGGACGTGATCCGCCGGGCGGACTTCGTCATCGACCTCGGCCCCGAAGGCGGGCCCGGAGGCGGGCGGCTGGTGGTCGCGGGGCCGCCCGCGGCGATTGCGGCGAGCCCCGGCTCCCACACGGGAGCCGCGCTGCGCGCCGCCGCTGTGCGACCCGATGCGGCGCGCTTCCCGGGCTCCTACGTCTGATTCTTCTTCTTCGGCGGATCGCGCTGGGCGTCGCGACGCTGGGCGAAGATGCGTTTGTCGTGGGCGCGCCGCAGCTGACGTTCCACCCGGTCGAGGAGCCGATCCGCCGCCTGCCCCAACTCCTCGGCGGCGGCCTGTGTGCCCACGTCGGTGTTCTTGCCCGTGACGTGGCCGTGGACGGTGAAGCCGGCGCCGTCCTCGGCCAGCGTGAATTCGAATCGGGTGACCTCGCCGAACTCAGCGGCCATGTTCTGGCAGCGATCCTCGATGGCTTCCCGCAGCTCCTCGTCCCTCGGAAGATCCTTGAAGTTCAACAGCACGGTAGCGGCTTGCGTCATTGATTTAATTTGCCTTTTCGCGTTCAAAACGCTCGTGTGAATGCGTGCGGCGGAAGCGGACGGGAATCGAACCCGCCGGGGACGTGTTGCCACGTCCCCCACCGGATTTGAAGTCCGAGGCCCGCACCAGCGTGGCAATCGCTTCCACCGGTCAGTCTACGCGATGGCGGGCAGACCTGTCATGCGGACCGGATGCGGGCCACGCCGACGACGAGGGGGGTTGCGGTCGGCACAGGCGGTGTACCCTCCCGGTCGGTGAGCGCCTACAACCTCGGCGATGCGGCCCGCATCTGTAAGGTTTCGCCGGCGCGACTGCGCTATTGGGAGCGCACGGAACTGCTGGA
>JAOTUO010000226.1 GCA_029863845.1 Myxococcales bacterium | reverse complement strand
CGTCGCGGCGGGACCGCTGATCGATCGGCTGCGGGAGCGCGAGCGCGCAGACCTGGCCCAGTTGCACCGCGAGTATCCGTTCCGAACGTCCTACGACTTCGGGCCGATGGTGGCCCGGGCGGAGACGCTGCGCAGCGTCGACCTGGGAAGCTTCGGCCTGTTCGCACCCGCCATGGGCGACGCGGAGCGGCGGCATCCGAAGGCGGTTCTCGCGTACGTCGAGCGCGACGATCGCGGCACCTTCCTGGAACTGTCCAACGCGCTTCCGGTCCCGGTGGAGGTGACGGAGCTTCGCTTTGCGAACGCCGGCGACGGGCCGGCACCGGAGCTCGCGGAAGCGGCAGGCTTCGAGCTTCCCATCCGCCTGACGCCGACGCCGTTCCAGACGGCTCCGACGCCGGTTCGCATCGACTTCCGGCCGGACCCGGGCGTCGACGACGAGCTTCCGGACGTCGAGGGCGTCGCCACGGTGCAGGGACAGAGCCACCGCTATCCTTTCCGCGCCGTGCCCTACGTGCCGCCGTTGCGGCGCTCCCCGGTTCCGCGAGCGACCCTGGCCGAGGCCCTGGCGCAGCACCCCTTTCTGAGCCACGACGCCGGGTCCGGCGTGCTGGTGGCCGAGCCGGGGACCTGGCGGGTCCGCGGCTCGCTGGTGCTGCCGTCGGGGCTGGGGCTTCGGCTCCCGGCGGGCACGACCCTGCGCTTCGGCCCGGGCGAGGGCTTGATCGCCACCGGCCCGCTGCACTTCGCGGGCGAGGCGGGGGCGCCGGTCCGGTTGCAGGGGCCCGCCGGCGACGAATCCCGTGAGCCCTGGGCCGGCGTCGCCGTGCTGGAGTCGGAACGGCCGTCCCACTGGGCGCACGTCCACGTCCTCCAGACCGGGGGCTTCGAGCGCGACGGCTGGTCGATCGACGCGGGCGTCGTGTTCCGCCGCGCCGACGTCACCATGGAGCACTGCCGCATCGCGGGCAATCGGAGCGAAGATGCGCTCAACGTCATCCGATCGCACTTCGTCCTGAGCGACCTGGAGATCGTCGACAGCGCCTCCGACGCCCTCGACTCGGATTTCAGCGAGGGTCGGATCGAGGGCGGCCGGATCTCACGGGTCGGCGGCGACGGCATCGACGTGAGCGAGTCGGAGGTCCACCTGAGCGGCGTGCACCTGAGCGAGATCCGCGACAAAGCCGTCTCGGTCGGCGAGCGCAGCCGTCTGACGGCGAGCGGACTCGAGATCTCCAGGTCGGGCACCGCGTTCGTCAGCAAGGATCGGTCCCACGGCGAGATCCGGGACTCGCAGATCTTCGAGATCGCACACACGGCCCTGATGGCCTACGTGAAGAAGGCGGAGTACGGCCCGGCCGAGCTCGAAGCCAGCGGAAACTCCATCACCCGCGTGCAGCGGGTCGCGCTGGCCCAGACCGGCAGCCGTGTGGTCATCGACGGGCGGCGCGTTCCCGAAGAGGACGTCGATGTCGCCCGGCTGTACGAAAAAGGATACATGAGAAAGTGACGGTCCGGGTTCCGGAAGGCGCTCGCCACGAGGTGAAGTTCACGGCGGCGCCCGTTCGCTACCGCGTCCTCGCGCAATGGCTTCGGCTGCACTCCGCCGGCTTCACCTCGCCCTATCCGCCGCGGCGGGTCAACAACGTCTACTTCGACGACTACCGTCTCGTCGCCTATCACGAGAACCTGGTGGGAGAGAGCGCACGCTCCAAGGTCCGCCTGCGCTGGTACGGCGAGACGCTCCACCCGGACTCCGGAGTGCTCGAGGTGAAGCGGAAGCGCAATCTGATGGGCTGGAAGCTCAGCTATGCCACCGGAGCGATCGATCTCGAGGCCGACAGTTGGCGGGTCATTCGCGGCAAGCTGCGCGCGGGCCTGAGCCCGGAGGCGCGGCTCTGGCTCGACGCGAACCCGCAGGCCGTGCTCATCAACCGTTACGAACGCGAGTACTTCGTGTCCCGGGACGGCAAGGTGCGGGTGACGCTCGACGCCCGTCAGCGCGTCTTCGACCAGCGCTTCGGAGAACGGCCCAACGTGACGCGTCCGGCCAACCTTCCCGATACGGTCGTGGTCGAGTTCAAGTTCGACCGCGGTGACTTCTCGCTGGGGTCTCGGGCGATTCAGGGCATGCCCGTCCGCGCCAGTCGCAACTCGAAGTACGTGATCGGCGTGCAGTCCCTGCTCCCGGGCTGACGCCGGTAGGTCGACGGGAAGATGTCCGTCTCGCGGCTCCTCCACACCGTGCGCTTCCTGCGCGGCCGGCAGATCGCGGGCCAGCTCCGCACGCGCCTGCGGAGCCTCGTCGAAGATCCCGCGCGCTTCGAACGGCGCGCGGTGCCCGCCTTTCCCGGCTGCGGCTGGACGCCGCGCACCGCGTTCCTGCCTCCCGGCCCCCAGAACAACGCGGCGGGCGATCTCCTGCGGGGGCAGTTCCGCTTCGTCGGCCGCAGCGAGCGGCTCGGATGGCCGCCCGACTGGAGCGGGTCGCAGCCGCGGCTCTGGCAGTACAACCTCCACTACTTCGAGTTCCTGTGGGCGCTCGACTACGAGGACGCCCGCGGCGTCGTCGGGGACTGGATCGCCCATCACGCGCTGGCGCGCGGCCGCGTGGGCTGGGAGCCCTACCCGACGTCGCTTCGGATCGTGAACTGGTGCGGCTACTTCTTCGGTCGCCACGCCGATCGGATCGCGTCGGACGTCGCGTTTCGCGACCGTCTGTGGCGATCCATCCACCTCCAGGCCGCGTGGCTCGGAGCGCATCTGGAGACGCATCTACTGGGGAACCACCTGCTCGAGAACGCCGCGGCGCTGGCGCTCTGCGGGAGCTGCTTCTCCGGGCCGAGCGCCGACGCCTGGTACCGCCGCGGCCGGGATCTGCTCGCCGAGCAGATCCCCGAGCAGATCCTCGACGACGGCGGCCACTGCGAGCACTCGCCCATGTACCAGCTGCGGGTGGCCTACGTGCTGGCGGCGCTGCGAAACGGCGGGCGCCCGGACCTGGCCGAACGGATCGACGAGCCCCTGGCCCGGATGATCCGCGCGCTGGGGAACCTGTGCCACCCGGACGGGGAGATCGCCCTGTTCAACGACAGCGCCGTGGGCGTGTACAACGCGCCGGCGGCGCTGCGGGACTGGTGGGCGGATGTCGCCGGCCGGCCGCGGCCGGCGGCGACGCCCGCTCCCGGGGCCTTCTCGCTGCCGGCGACGGGCTTCCACGGGGCGCTGCACGACGGCGGTCACTACGTCATCTGCGACGCCGGGCCCCTCGGCCCCGACCACCTGCTCGGGCACGCGCACGGCGGTATCTTCTCCTACGAGCTGTCCCTGAGCGGGCAGCGCGTGATCGTCGATTCCGGCGTCTACGGGTACGAGCCGGACGCGCTGCGCCGGTACTGCCGCTCGACCCGGGCCCACAACACGGTGGAGATCGACGGCCAGAGCCAGTGCGAGTTCTGGTCGGCGTTTCGGGTCGCTCGCCGCGCGCGGCCGCGCGACGTCGAGTCGGAGACGACCGGGGAGGGCTTCCGGCTCGGCGGCTGGCACGACGGCTACGAGAGACTGCCGGGCCGTCCGCGGCATCGCCGGCACTTCGCCTGGCACGGACGGGGTATCCTGATGGTGAAGGACACCATCACGAGCTCGCGAGAGGTGAGAGCGGTGTCGCGAATGCACCTGCACCCGGAGTGCCGGATCGCCCGCCTGACGGAAGCGGCGGCGGTGATCGAGCACCCGCGCGGCCGCTTCGGCGTTCGCTTCTGCGGCGAGGGGGAGCTGGCAGTGGAACCGTCGTATTATTGCCCCGAGTTCGGCGTCCGCATCGACAATCGGGCGCTGGCCTTCGCGGCGTCGGGTTCGTCCGTCGAGATGGGCTACTGCGTCGCGAGCGATAGCGAAGAATTCGAGTACGACCTCGACGGGGGCGCCCGGGTCGACGGTCGAAGCTTCGGTTGGTGAATCGGGATTGCGGGTTCGTAGATTCGATTCGGAAGCGGAACGCGGATGCGAATACTCTACCTTTCCCACTACTTCCATCCCGAGGGAAACGCGCCGGCGAAGCGCGTCTACGAGATGTGCCGGCGCTGGGTGCGCTCGGGACATGCGGTCACGGTCATCACCTGTGCCCCCAACGTGCCCAGCGGTGTCGTCTACGACGGTTACCGGAACACCTGGCTTCGCCGGGAGACGGTCGAGGGCATCGAGACGATCCGGGTCTGGACGTACCTGGCCGCGAACAAGGGTACTGCCCGACGCATTCTCAACTACGTCTCGTACATGGTGTTCGCTGTGATCGCGGGCCTGCGCGCCGAGCGGCCCGACCTCGTGATCGCGACGACCCCGCAGTTCTTCTGCGGCTGGGCGGGCGTGTGGGTGAGCCGCCTGCGGCGCCTGCCCTTCATCCTGGAGATCCGTGACATCTGGCCCGAATCCATCGTGGCCGTCGGCGCGCTCGGCAACCGGCTCCTGCTGCGTCTGCTCGAGCACTGGGAACGCAGCATGTATCGTGCGGCCACCCGCATCGTGACGGTCGGCGAGGGCTACCAGCAGCAGCTCGAAGCGCGAGGCGTTCCCTCCGAACGGATCGACGTGGTTCCCAACGGGGTCGACCGGAAGGCCTTCGCGGGTGCCGGGGACGGCTCGCAGGTGCGGGCCGAGTTCGGGCTCGGCGACGCCTTCGTCGTCTCCTACGTCGGTACGATCGGCATGGGCTCGGGGCTCGACGTCGTGCTGCGGGCGGCGCGCCGGCTCGCGGCCGAGGGGCGCCGCGACATCGTGTTCCTGCTCGTGGGTGACGGCGCCGTGCGAGAGGATCTCGAGCGACAGGCGCGGGCGGAGGGCCTGGAGCGGGTCGTGTTTGCCGGCCGGCAGGAAAAGGCGCGAATTCCGGCCATCCTGGCGGCGACGGACGCCTGCCTCGTGCACCTGACCGGGCAGGACCTGTTTTGCTCGGTGCTGCCGTCGAAGATCTTCGAGTCGGCCGCGATGGCGAAGCCGATCATCCTGGGCGTCCGCGGGTTCGCAGCGGATCTGGTCGAGCGGGCGGAGGCGGGCATCTGCATCGAGCCCGAGAACGAGACGGAGCTGGTGGAGGCCGCCTGTCGGCTGGCCGGAGATCGGGCGCTGGCCCGGAAGCTCGGAGAGTCGGGCCGCGAGCGGATCGCCGCGCGCTACGACTACGACGATCTGGCCGCGGGGTACCTGGCGATCCTTCGCGCTCGGGTGCCGGCCGAGGCGGCGTAGGGTGCGGATCGTCAACATCGTGGGGACCCGGCCCAACCTGATGAAGATCGCTCCGCTGATGGAGGCGTACGCCGACGCCCCGGGGATCGAGCCGATCCTCGTGCACACGGGGCAGCACTACGACGACAACATGAGCGACCTGTTCTTCCGGCAGCTGGGCATTCCCGAGCCGGATCTGAACCTGGGCGTGGGCAGCGGCTCGCACGCCGTCCAGACCGCCGACATCATGAAGGCGTTCGAGCCCGTCGTCCTGGAGCGCGATCCCGCCGCCGTGGTGGTCGTCGGCGACGTGAACAGCACGATCGCCTGCGGGCTGGTGGCGTCGAAGCTCGGGATCCCGCTGGTCCACGTCGAGGCGGGCCTGCGCAGCTTCGATCGCTCGATGCCCGAGGAGATCAACCGCGTCCTCACCGACGCGATCAGCGACCTGCTGTTCTGCACGGAGCAGAGCGGCGTGGAGAACCTGCGGCGCGAGGGCGTCGCGGAGGAGCGGATCCACCTGGTGGGCAACGTGATGATCGACACGCTCGTGCGGCACCGCGCCCGCGCCGCGCAGTCGCCCATCCTCGACGACCTGGGCCTCGCGGAGGGCGAGTACGCCGTCCTCACGCTGCATCGCCCCTCGAACGTCGACGACCCGGAGACGCTGGGGCGGATCTGGGACGCCCTGGAGGCGTTGCAGCGGGACATGCCGCTGATCTTTCCCGCGCATCCCCGCACGCGGCGCCGGATGGCGGAGTTCGGCCTGTCGCCGCGCATCGACGCCCTCGAGAACCTGCAGGTGCTCGAACCGGTGGGCTACCTCGACTTCCTCCAGCTGATGGCCCGTGCGAGGCTGGTGCTGACGGACTCGGGCGGGATCCAGGAGGAGACGACCATCCTGGAGGTTCCCTGCCTGACGCTCCGGGAGAACACCGAGCGCCCGGTGACTGTGGAGATGGGGGGCAATCAGGTCGTCGGAAGCGACCCCGAGCGCATCCTGGCCGCCTACCGGAAGATCGTGGACGGACAGGCGGGAAGCGGTGCGACCCCGCCGCTGTGGGACGGCCGCGCCGCCGGCCGCATCGTCGAGATCCTGACGCAGGTGCTGTGAGCCCGGCCGGTCCGGGGCCGGGCGATCGTCAACCGCCGTCGCCGTCGAGATCCAGCTCCTCGCGCACGATTTCGGCCATCCTCGCGTGACCCTGCGGCGACCAGTGCATGTCGTGCGGATGATACAGGGCGTCTCCGTTGCGGAGGAAGGCGGGGAACGTGTCGATGAAGTGGAAGCCGTGCGCCTCCGCCAGCTCCCGCACGAGCGCGTAGGCCGATCCGGGTTCTCCGAACGGCGCCACGCTGCCGCCGTGTTCGATCACGAAGTGGTGCATTCGCTTCGACACGACGTGGCCCGACGGAACCATGGCGACGTACACGCTGGCGGGATCGATTCGGGCGGCGAGCAGCGCCGCGAGTTCGTCGAACTTCGCGCGAAAGTATTCGACGCGCCCCGGCTCGGGTTCGACCCCCTTCCGCAGCGCGTCGGGATCCTCGTTCAGCGCCGAAAGGGTGTTGTTGGGGCGATCTCCGTAAAAGGAGATCGGTCCGGTGGAATCCCGTGATCCGTCGGTGTCGCCCCGTTGCGTCGTCGCCGTCGCCGGAGCCGCCGTGGAAGCGCCGCGCTCGT
>JAOTUO010000225.1 GCA_029863845.1 Myxococcales bacterium | reverse complement strand
GTAGTCGTCCGTGGGGATCGGCGGAAGGAGCTCCACGCCCACCACTCCCGGATCGGCGACGAGCTGCCCGTAGGGCTGACACGCTCCGGCGCCGCGCACGATCGCGGGAACGATCGGAACGTGGGTTGCGGCGGCGAGGTGGAACGCGCCCTTCTTGAAGGGCTGCAGTCGGAGGTCCCGGCCCCGGGTTCCCTCGGGCGCGATGAACACGGACATCCGCCGCCTCTTGAGATCCTCCCCGACGCTCCGGAGCGAGGCCTTGGCGCGCTCCAGATTCTCGCGGTCAATGGTGTAGAACCCGAATGCCCAGAAGCACCAGCCGATCAGCGGCACCCAGAGGATCTCCTTCTTGCCCACCGCGCTCCCGCCGGGCGGAAAGAGCGCCGCGAAGATGAAGAGGTCGAGCTGGCTGGTGTGATTCAAGAGCACGATGCGCGCCCGTCGATCGGCCAATCGCTCGGCGTGCTCCACCACGAGTTCGATGCCCTGCAGCGCGAGGACCGTGCGGCCGACCAGGCGAGCGATCCGATTGGAGTAGCGGCGAACGCCGACGCGAAGCGTAGCGACGGTGAACAGGAACGCCGCCGTCAGAACGACCGCGGCAAAGCCCCAGCCGAGCACCAGCAGCGAGGCGGCGCGCAGGGTGCGCAGGGCGCCGCGAGGCCGGCTCGACCTGGGACCGTATGTCACGGGACCCGCCAAGGGCGTGAAGCGTAGCCCACGGGCGCCGAAGACCAGGCGCTCCCCGGCTAGACCGTACCCAGGATCCGTCCGCTGATGGGGACGCCGGTGCCGGCGGTCACCACGACGTGCTCCACGTCCTGCACCGGGTTCACGGCCGTTCCGCGCAGCTGGCGGACCGCCTCGTTCATGCCGTGGGTAGGCCTCGCCGAGCTGCCCGCCGTGGGTGTTGATGGGCAGGCGTCCCCCGATCTCGATCTCGGGCAGGCCGGCGATGTCGTCGGCGTAGAAGCCCGTCATCATCTGCTGCTGCGTTAGAATTCGTGGCGAATCAGGGCTGGATCTCCGGCTGAAAGCGCAGCTTACGCACCGAGACGGTCGGCACGGGTTCGCTCAGGCCCTTGGCCCTGACTTCCACGCCCTCGTCGAAGTCCACGATGTCTCCGACCTCCCGCAGCGTGTCCTCGGAACACAGGATCCGCCCGCCGGGGGTGCGCTCCTCGATTCGGCCCACCAGATTGACCGCTTGTCCGACGATGCTGTATTTGGCGCGCCTCTCCGAGCCGATGTTGCCCGCCACGACGTCTCCGGTGTGCACGGCGATTCCCATCTCCAGCGCCGAAAAGCCTTCTTCCGAGAGACGCTTGTTCACGTCCTCCATCGCGCGCTGCATGGCGATCGCGCAGGCGAGTGCCCGTTGGGCGTGGTCCCCAGCAAGGACGGGAGCGCCAAAGAAGGCGAGGATCGCGTCTCCCAGAAACTCGTTGATCGTTCCCCCGTGGTCCAGGATCACGTCCGTCATGACGCCGAGATGGATGTTGAGCAGGCGGACCACCCGCTGGGGATCGAGCGTCGCGCACAGCGGGGTGAATCCGCACAGGTCGGCCATGAGGATGGTCACCTTCCGGGTCTCGCCGCCCATCGTCAGCCCCTCGGGCGCTTCCAGAAGCTCGGACACCACGGCCTCGCTCGTGTAGCGCCCGAAGACTTTCGAGATGAACGCGTTCCGCCGCTCGACCTCGCGCTTGGTCTCGACCAGCTGGCGATACAGCTCCCCTTTCTCGACGATGAGCGAGATGTGTTCCGCGATCCGCAGGTAGCTCTCCACGTGCGAGTCGTCGTAGGCGTTAGTCCTGGTGCTGGAGAAAAACACGAAGCCCACGGGCTTGCCCAGGGCGATCAAGGGGCACGTCAGGCTCGAGCGCATCCCCTCGGCGACGATACGCCGGGTGTTCTCCGAATCGGGATGCTCACGGAGGTAGGCTTCCAGGTCGTTGAGGACGCGCGGGCGACCGCTTTCGAGGACGCCCTGGAGGCTGCTCCCCTCCAGGCGAGCCGAATAGCCGACGGGGATCTGGACCTCGGGCAACGTCGATCGCACCCAGATGGAACGCGTCGTCTGTTCGTTGTCCTCGACCAACGCACAACCCATACGATCGTACGGGATGACCGTCTCGAAGGCCTCGAACATCTGCTCCAGGACATCGTCGAGGGTAAACCCGGAATCCACTTTGGTCGTGATCTTCGCGAGCTTCTCGCGCGTCTCCTTCTCGACGAACTCCGCCTGGAGCACGCGGCTGAACGACACGTTGGTTTGCTTCAACTCCAACGCGTCGCTTCGAAGCTCTGCCTCGATGCGCTCGTGCGCGCTGATGTCATGAAGAATTCCGGTGAATACCCGCGTCCCGCCCGAGACGAACTCGCCGAAGGAAACCTCCAGGGGAATCTCCGCCCCGCTCTTGTGGCGCCCCCGGAGGTGAACGCCCTCCCACTCGATGTGGCGCTCGCCAGTTTCGACGTACCGGTGGAACCCCGCCGTGTGGGCCGCTCGCAGCGACTCGGGCATCAAGATCGTGATCGGCTGACCCACCAGCTCGGAAACGGGGTAGCCGAACAGCATCCCCGCAGCGGGATTCACGGAGCCGATTCGGGCGTCGGCGTCGATCGTGACGATGGGGTCCCTCACGGTGTCGAGGACCAGCCGAAACCGCGCCTCGCTTTGGCGCAGCGCCTCTTCAGCCCGCTTGCGGTCCGTGATGTCCTCCACCACGGCAATGTGGTGAACGGGCTGCTCACCGATTCCCCACATGGGGGACACGGTCAGGTTTACCCAAGTGAATCCACCGTCCGGACGGATGTAACGCTTGTCGATCGAGAAGTCGTGGATCTCGCCCGCCTTGAGCCTCTCCATGTGGTCCAGATTGGCTTGTAGATCATCGGGGTGAGTGATGGCCATGAACGTCGTGGCCGCCAGGTCCTGGGCTTCAAGGCCCACGATATCGCAGTACTTTCGGTTGACTTGGGTGAATCGCCCGGTCTGCGTTTCGATTTCGGCGACGCCCACCGCCGCCTGCTCGAAGATTGCGCGGAACCGCTCCTCGCTCTCCCGCAAGCGGTCCAGCAAGCCATTGGACAGCGTTCCTTCTGCTGCGGTCTCCACCTCGGCAGCCCGCGGGCCGGTGATCGCCGACCACACGCAGCGAACGCGGTCGAGTACTTCGTTCCGATCTACGGTCGCCAAGGCGACCTCAGCGCCCCGTATTCAGCGAGCCACTACACGTCGCCGCTGCGGGCGAGCTCCGCGCGATTTGCGAACGCCATGAGGGGGTCGAGTGAGGCCCCGGGAGGGCCCCGGAAGCCTCTGGCCCGATCTGCCCCACGGTGCTCCGTCGAGGGAGTGTCGGGTACACTTCAAGCGGATCACACTCTACGCCAGGGTTGATTTGGATTACATGACCCAAATGCGTGAGGGAAGGATCCCTCTCTGACGGGCCGAGAGGTCGAAGGACTCAGCGTTACACTTTCCGGCCGACAGGGGGGATAAGGCCCCTTTGTTGTGTCAACGCAAAGTAGAGATGTCGGGTCGGGCGGCCCGCGGGCTTCCCCGATCGCCGATCGCCGTGGTCCGAGATGACGGTCGCGTCCCTACACCACGCCCAGGATCAGTCCGCTGGTGGGGACGCCGGTGCCGGCGGTCACCACGACGTGCTCCACGTCCTGCACCGGGTTCACGGCCGTTCCGCGCAGCTGGCGGACCGCCTCGTTGATGCCGTTCATGCCGTGGATGTAGGCCTCGCCGAGCTGCCCGCCGTGGGTGTTGATGGGCAGGCGTCCCCCGATCTCGATGTTTCCGTCGCGGACGAAGTCCTTCGCCTCGCCCCGCTGGCAGAAGCCGAACTCCTCGAGCTGGGTCAGGACGAAGGGCGTGAAGTGGTCGTAGATGACGGCCGTCTGGATGTCGTCGGGCCCGAGCCCGGCCGTTGCGTAGAGCTGCTGCGCCACCAGCCCCATCTCGGGCAGGCCGGCGATGTCGTCGGCGTAGAAGCCCGTCATCATCTGCTGATCGCTCGACGCGGCCTGGGCGGCGGCCCGGATCACCGCCGGCGGCTGCCGGAGATCGCGTGCGCGCTCGAGGCGGGTCACGACCACCGCCACCGCGCCGTCGCTCTCCTGGCAGCAGTCGAGGAGCCGCAGCGGCTCGACGATCCAGCGCGAGCGCTGGTGGTCCTCGAGCGTGATGGGCTGTCGGTAGAACCAGGCGGCGGGGTTGGTGGCCGCGTGCCTGCGGTCGGCGACGGACACGCGCCCGAAATCCTCGGTGGTGGCGCCGTACTGGTGCAGGTAGCGCCGCGCACACATCGCCACCCAGGACGCGGGGGTGAGCAGCCCGTAGGGCGCGTACCAGCCGAAGTGCGCGCCCTCCACGGTGGGCGTGGGAGGGCGGTCCTGCACGCCGGCGCCGAAGCGCTGCATCGAGCGCTCGTTCATGGCGCGGTAGCAGACCACGGTGTCGGCGACACCTGTGGCGACCGCCATCGCCGCCTGCATCACCGTCGCGCACGCGGCGCCGCCCCCGTAGTGGACGCGGCTGAAGAAGCGGAGGTCGCCGCCGCCGATCGAACGGTTGATCTCGATCGCCGGATTGTTGTCCATGCTGAAGGTGGTGTAGCCGTCCACGTCCTTCGGCTCGAGGCCGGCGTCGGCCAGCGCGGCCATCACCGCTTCGATGGCGAGGCGCAGCTCGCTCCGCCCCGAGTGCTTCGAGAACTCGGTCGCGCCGATTCCGACGATGGCGGCGCGGTCCTTGAGGTCGCTGGCCTGTCCCTTCACCGGCGGATCTCCGCGCTCACCGCGGCAGGGCGAGCTCGACGCTCCCGGTGACGTGATCGCCCAGGTCGTTGCGCCCGGTGATCGCGACCGTGACGACGCCGTCGCGCTTGTCCGTCACCCGGCCGGTCAGGATCATGGTGTCGCCCGGGTAATTGGGAATGCCCAGGCGGATGTCCACTCGCCGGAGCATCGCCTCGGGCCCGGCCCAGTCCGTCACGAAACGGCCGACGTAGCCGTTGGTCGTGAGGATGTTCATGAAGATGTCCTTCGACCCGCGCTCCACGGCGCGGTCGCGGTCGTGGTGCACGTCCTCGTAGTCGCGCGAGGCGATGGCGCCGGCGATGATGACGCTGGGCGTGAGCGGGATCGCGAGCTCCGGCAGCTCGTCGCCGACGGCGACCTCGTCGTAACCCAGTGTCGTCGTTCGAAGCGGCTCGGCCACGCTCAGGTCTCCGCCCGCTCCGAGCGCGCGATCAGCGAGCCCAGCCGCGCCAGCTGCTCGCTCGCCCCGCCCAGGGTCAGCTCGATCTGCTTGGCCCACAGGAAGTAGCGGTGGATGGGGTAGTCGACGTCGGCGCCGATGCCGCCGTGCAGATGCTGCGCGGTGTGTGCGATGCGCTGTCCCCCCCGGCACGCCCACCAGCGGGCCGCGGCCACTTCGCGCGCGGCGGGCAGACCCTGCGAGAGCCTCCAGGCGGCCTGGCAGAGCGTCGCGCGCATCGCCTCGAGGTCGATCCAGCCGTCGGCCGCGCGGAGGGCGACGCCCTGGAACGTTGCGATGGAGCGCCCGAACTGCTTGCGGCTCGAGACGTACTCCGCCGTGCGGCGCAGCGCCTCTTCGGCGACACCCAGCTGCAACGCGGCCAGGGCCACGTGCGCGCGCTCGACGATCCACTCCACGATTGCGCCCCCCCGCGCGGGGTCGCCCAGGACGTCCTGCTCGCCCACCGCCGCGCCCGACAGCAGCAGCCGGCCCTGGGGCTCGCGGTTCGTGGTCTCCTGGCGCTCGAGCTTCACGCCCGGTGCGCGCGGGTCGAGCAGGAAGACGCCGACGCTGTCTTCGGTCTGCGCCGGCACGAGGATGGCTGCGGCCCGCTGGGCCGCGGGCACGCACTCCTTGACGCCGTCGAGGCGCCAGCCCTCTCCCTCCCGGCGCGCGCTTGTGCGCGGCCGCGCCGGGTCGGCGCTGCCTGCCTCGTGCAGGGCGGCGGTGAGCAGCGTCTCGCCGCGCGCCGCCTGCGGCAGCCAGCGCGCGCGCTGGTCGGCGCTGCCGAACTCCGCGACGGGCGGGCCGCCGAGGACGAGCGCGGGCAGGAGCGGCACCGGCGCCAGGTGCCGCCCGGCCTCCTCCAGGACGAGCCAGATCTCCAGGATCCCGAAGCCGCTGCCCCCGACCTCCTCGGGCAGGGCCAGCCCCGGGATCTGGGCCCGGCCGAGCTCCGCCCAGAGCTCTTCGTCGAACCACTCGCCGCTCGCCTCGAGCGCCTGCGAGCGCTCGTGGCTGACACGGTCGGCGAAGATCCGCCGCGCGAGATCGCGCACCGCCTGCTGCTCTTCGCCGAAGGAGAAGTCCATGGCCGCGCTAGGCGTCCGCCGGCTCGAACTGGAGCAGGGTGCGGTCGCCCTCGATCTGGACGAAGCGGGCCTGCACGGGCATGCCGATCCGCATCGCGTCGGGCTCGACACCGACGAGATTGGAGACGATGCGGGTGCCTTCCTCGAGCGCGACGAGGACGATCCCGTTCGGGTACTCGAAGGGCGGTATCGGCGGGTGGTGGGCCACGACGTAGCTGTAGACCGTGCCGCGACCGCTGGCCTCCACCGCGTCCCACTCGAGGGAGTGGCAGGTTGGACACACGGGCCCGGGCGGGTGGCGCAGAGCTCCGCAGCGGCAGCGCTGGATCAGGAGCACGCCCCGCTCGATGCCGTCCCAGAAGAAGCGGTTGTCGTGCGTGATCGCGGGCCGCGGCCGCGCGGCCGCGGGCGCCGCCTCGGTCGCGGCGGCCCGGCGCGCGGGGGGCCGGAACTTGAGGAGGCGGAAGCGCATCGTCGCCACCTCCTCGCCGTGCTGGTCGCGGTAGGTCAGGAGCTGCGTGACGAAGTGGCCGGCGCCCAGCGCGGTCTGCTTCTCC